>CAJCIY010000172.1 GCA_903970495.1 Candidatus Melainabacteria bacterium
GGCGCTCGGCCGCCGGCTCGTCGACGCCGGCCTGGCCCGGGCGTACCCGCCGGCTGGGCCGCGCCCGAGCGTGACGGTGCTGATCCCGGTGCGGGACCGGCCGCTCGACGCGCTGCTCGACGCGCTCGGCGACCACGACCCGGTCCTCGTCGTCGACGACGGCTCGCGGGAGCCGGTCCGCTGCGAGCGGCCGCACGTCACGGTGCTGCGGCTCGAGACCCCGCGGGGTCCGGCCGGCGCCCGGATGCACGGCCTCGCGCACCTCGGGACCGCGGTGGTGGCCTGCGTCGACAGCGACGTCCTCGTCCCGCCCGGCTGGCTCGAGCCGCTGCTGGCCCACCTCGCCGACCCGCGGGTGGCCGCGGTGGCGCCGCGCGTGCGCCCCGACGCGCCGCCCACCGTGCTCGGCCGCTTCCTCGAGGCGCGCTCGCCGCTCGACATGGGTCCCGGCGACGTCCCGGTACGCCCGGGCACGCCCGTCGCGTACGTGCCGACCGCCGCGCTGGTGGTGCGCCGGGAGCTGGCGAGCTTCGACCCCGCGCTGCGGTACGGCGAGGACGTCGACCTGGTCTGGCGGCTGGTTGCCGCGGGCCACGAGGTCCGCTACGAGCCCCGCGTCGAGGTCCGGCACCGCGAGCCGCTGGGTTGGGCTGGCGCGCTCCGCCGCCGTCACCGCTACGGCACGGCCGCGGCGCCGCTCGGGAGGCGGCACCCGGCTGCCGCGGCGCACCTCGTCGCGGCGCCGCTCCCGCTCGCCGCCGCCGTCGCCGCCGCCGTCGCGCCGCTGCCGGTCGCTGCCGGCGCCGCCGCTCTCGCCACGTCCGTCGGAGCGGTGCGCCTCCACCGGGCCGGGGTGCCCGGCCGCGACGCGCTCTCGATGGCGGCCGCCGCGAACGCCCACGCCGCCAGCGGGCTGGCCCGCTACGCTACCCAGCTCGCCACGCCGCTCGCTCTCGCGGCACTCCGCTGCCGCCCGCGGCGGACGGCGCTGCTGCTCGCCCTGCCCGGGGTCTGGGACTGGGCCCGGCGGCGGCCGCCGCTCGACCCGGTGCGGTTCGCGCTCATCGGCGTGGTCGACGACGTCGCCTACGGGACCGGGGTCTGGCGGGGCTGCGCGCGCGAGCGGTCGCTCGACCCGTTGCGACCGCGCGTCCGCTGACCGGCCAGGCCAGCAGCCGGGCGCCGACGATCCAGCGGCGTGGGCGGGACCTGGCAGCGGAGCACAGCGACGACATCGGGGTCATCCATCCGATGACCGAGTGCGCCGAGCGGGCGGCCGGCTCCCTGCGATGGGGGTCTTCCCCTGCGGTGCCCAGGTCGCCGCGGGGTCCGGCACACTGTGACCGTGCGCGGCCGGCTGCGGGTCTACCTGGGGTGCGCCCCGGGGGTGGGCAAGACCTTCGCAATGCTCGACGAGGGCCACCGCCGCGCCGAGCGCGGCACCGACGTGGTCGTGGCACTGGTCGAGACCCACGGTCGTGAGCACACGGCCGCGAAGGTCGAGGGTCTCGAGCTGATCCCCAGGAAGTCGCTGCAGCACAGGGGCTCCACCTTCACCGAGCTCGACCTCGACGCGGTGTTCGCACGCCACCCGGAGGTCGCGCTCGTCGACGAGCTGGCCCATTCGAACGTGCCCGGCGCCGGCAACGCGAAGCGGTGGCAGGACGTCGAGGCCATGCTCGCCGCGGGCATCGACGTGGTGACGACCGTCAACGTGCAGCACCTCGAGAGCCTCAACGACGTCGTCGCGTCGATCACCGGGGTGCCGCAGCGCGAGACGGTCCCCGACACCGTCGTCCGGGCCGCGGACCAGGTCGAGCTGGTCGACATGAGCCCCGAGTCGCTCCGCCGACGGATGGCCCACGGCAACGTCTACGCACCGGAGAAGGTCGACGCGGCGCTCGGCAACTACTTCCGCGTCGGCAACCTCACCGCGCTGCGGGAGCTGGCCCTCGTCTGGCTCGCCGGGAGCGTCGAGGAGTCGCTGCAGCGCTACCGGACCGAGCACGGGATCGGCGGCACGTGGGACACCCGCGAGCGGATCGTCGTTGCGATCACCGGCGGCCCGGAGAGCGACACCCTGCTGCGCCGCGCCGCGCGCATCGCCGCCCGCGGTGCCGGCGCCGAGCTGCTCGCCCTCCACGTCTCCCGCAGCGACGGGCTGTCCGACGAGGGCGTCGCGGGCCTCGCCGCGCAGCGGGAGCTGGTGGCCGCGCTGGGAGGCACCTACCACTCGGTCATCGGCGAGGACCCGCCGACCGCGATCCTGGAGTTCGCGCAGTCGGTTGACGCGACGCAGATCGTGCTCGGCGCCAGCCGCCGCGGCGCGCTCGCCACCGCTCTCACCGGTGCCGGCAACGTCGCCACCATCACCCGGTTGTCCGGGCCGATCGACGTGCACGTCGTCAGCCACGACTACGTCGGTCGCGGCCGGCGGATGCCCGGACTCACCGGCGGCCTGACGACCCGGCGGCGGCTGCTCGGCGGGCTGCTCGCCGTGGTGACGTTCGCGATCCTCACCCCGATCACCGTCGCGCTGCGCCACCACATCAGCCTGGCCAGCGACCTGCTGCTGTTCCTGCTCGCGACCGTCGCGGTCAGCCTGGTCGGCGGGTTCTACCCGGCGCTCGGGGCCGCGGTCGTCGGCAGCCTCCTGGTCAACTACTACCTGGTGCCGCCGTTCCACACCCTGACGATCAGCCAGCCCGAGAACGTGCTGGCGCTCGTGGTCTTCCTGCTCATCGCCATCGCCGTCAGCCGGGTGGTCGACCTCGCCGCGCGGCGGAGCGTCGTGGCCGCGCGGCGCAGCTCCGAGGCCGAGGCGCTGAGCACGCTCGCCAGCAGCGTGCTGTCCGGCGACGACGCCCTGGCGGCGCTGCTCGGCCGGACCCGGGAGACCTTCGCGATGTCCGCCGTCGCGCTGCTGCGACGCACCCCCGAGGGATGGACGACGGTGTCCTCGCTCGGGACCCCGGCCTGCACGACGCCGGCCGATGCGGACGCCGACATCGCGATCGCGGACGACCTCGTGCTGGCGCTCTCCGGTCACCCGCTGCGGGCCGAGGACCAGCGACTGCTGGCAGCCTTCGCCGCCCAGGCGGTCGTCGCCTACCGCCAGCGGCAGCTCGCGCAGGCCGCCGCGGCGGCCGAGCCGCTCGCCGCGTCGGCGCGGCTGCGCACCGCGCTGCTCAACGCGCTGAGCCACGACCTGCGTACGCCGATCGCGTCGGCCAAGGCCGCGGTCAGCAGCCTGCGCGCCCCGGACGTCCGCTGGTCGGCCGGCGACGCCGCCGAGCTGCTCGCCGGCGCCGACGACGCCCTGGACCGCCTCACCGCGTTGGTCACGGACCTGCTCGACCTCTCGCGCCTGGAGGCCGACGCCCTGCCGGTGCTGCGCGAGGAGATCGGCCTCGACGATGTCGTCAGCCGGGCGCTCGACCACGTCGCCCGGGACGTACGCGTCGACCTCGACGTCCCCGACACGCTGCCGCTGGTGGTCACCGACCCCGGGTTGCTCGAGCGGGTCGTCGCGAACCTGGTCCAGAACGCGCTGCGGTACGCGCCACCCGACCACCCGGTACGGCTGGCCGCCAGCGAGCACGGCGGCGTGCTGGAGCTGCGGGTCATCGACCGCGGCCCCGGCATCCCGCCCGCCGACCGCGAGCGCGCCTTCACCGCGTTCCAGCGGCAGGGCGACGTCCCCGTCCACGACGGGGCGGGCGTCGGCCTCGGGTTGGCCATCGCCCGCGGGTTCGCCGAAGCGATGGGCGGCGAGCTGCGGATGGAGGACACCCCGGGCGGTGGGCTCACCGTGGTCGTGGCGCTCCCGCTGAGCGAGGCCGTGGTGCGCGCGTGACGCGCGGACGGCTGCGTTAGATGCGGGCCGGGAAGGTGGCTGCCTCGCGCTCCAGCCGCCGGCGGTGGACCCGTCCGAGGTAGGCGATCTGCAAGACCGGCAGCCGCAGCAGGAACCAGCCTGCGTAGCCCGCGTACGGGGAGATGACCCAGAGGGCTGCGGCGGCGTAGAGCAGGGCCGCGCCACGGGCGCGCTCGCTGCGCCGAGCCAGCCCGCAGCCGGCGGCGCACAGCAGCAGCACGGCCAGCTCGACCGCCCAGAGCAGCCTCACGAGGTGGTGCGCCGAGATCCACTCCCGGGGAAGCAGACCGACAACGAGGGCCACTGCGAGCAGCACGCTGCGCCCGAGCACCCCGAACGAACGCTCCCGCGGCGCGGGGCTCTCGTAGCAGTCGAGCTCGGTCACCGGGTGGTCGCGGAGCATCTCGCCCCGCTCCCCGTAGACCTCCACCGTCGGGTAGTGCCGGCGGACCTCGTCGAGCAGCTCTGCCGGTACGGCGTCCGACAGCCACAGGGCGTCCACGCGCGCGTGCTCCGAGCGGAGGCCGCGGGTGCCGGCGATCACCCGCCCCCAGCACGAGACCACGGCGAGGACGTGCCGCGACTGTGGGTACTCGCTCGCGCCGAGCTCGTCGGCGTGGGCGTAGAGGCCGCAGCTGCAGTCCGGCTCCGGCGCGCGGTGGGGCCCGTACCAGGTGAGGTCCTCGTCGGTGAGGGGCAGCATCGCGCACTGCGCGGTGTTGGTGCCGTCCACCCACGCGAGGTCGCGGAAGAGCGGGTAGAGACGGCCGCCCGGGCCGACGCGGAAGGTCCGGAGCGCGCGGATCTCGCCGACCTGCGGCTCGAACCCTGCGTACGCGTCCGGCACGACCGGCCCTAGGACGCCTGGGTGTCGGTGGCGGGCATCGACCGCTGCGGCGCTGCGGGCACCGGCTCGGCGGGGCGCGCCGGGGCACCCTTCTCGGCGGGTGTGGGTCGCGCCGGCAGGACCTCGATGCGGCGACGTTCCGGCCCGATGTTGCTCATGGGCACCCCTTCCTTCGCGCGACCTCGAGCACGTGAGACCTCGAGGCTAAGGGAACCGCCGGTGTCCTGTGCGCGGTCGCGGGCGTGAGCAAAGCGTGAGGGTCTGCCGGCGGCGCCGCCCGCGGTCCGCGACCATGACGACGCCCACATCGTCGTACGGAACCCGTGAGGATCCCGCCTCGGATCGCGTGAGGATGGCCTCCTGGCGGCGACAAGCGCAGCGCCGCAGGAGTTCACTCCGATCGCCCGGTCGGATCTCCGTCCGGGTCGGAGGGGACGCCGCGTCGTCCCGTAGCGCTTGGAGTAGCAGTGAGCGACGTCTGGTTCGTCCTACTGACCCTCGCCGTCTTCGGTCTTCTCGCCCTCGTGGTGAAGGGGGTGGAGAAGCTGTGAGCGGAGCGAACCTGGTCGGACTCATCCTCGCGGCTGGTCTCAGCGTCTTCCTCGTGATCGCCCTGATCTTCCCGGAGAAGTTCTGATGAGCGACACGTGGGCCGCCGTCCTGTTCCTCGGCACCCTCATCCTCGCGCTGGCAGTGGTCCACAAGCCGTTCGGCGACTACATGGCCCGCGTCGTGGAGAGCAAGCGGCACCTGCGCGTCGAGCGGGCCGTCTACAAGGTCGGCGGCATCGACGCCGACGCGGACCAGACGTGGACGCGCTACCTCCGCTCGGTGCTCGCGTTCAGCCTCGTCTCGGTCCTGTTCCTCTACGCCTTCCTGCGGCTGCAGAACCACTTCGGTCATCCCTACGGGGTGCCGCAGATGGACGGCTCGCAGGCCTGGAACACCGCGACGAGCTTCGTCACCAACACCAACTGGCAGTCGTACTCCGGTGAGAACGCCCTGGGCTACGTCGTCCAGATGGCGGGCCTAGCCGTGCAGAACTTCGCCTCGGCGGCGGTCGGCATCGCGGTCGCCATCGCCCTGGTGCGCGGCTTCGCGCGCCACCGGACCAGCTCGCTGGGCAACTTCTGGGTCGACCTGACCCGCATCTGCGTCCGGATCCTGCTCCCGATCTCGATCGTCTTCGCCATCGTCTTCGTCGGCGCGGGCATGATCCAGAACTTCCACGCCTACCACAGCGTCGCCACGATCGCCGGCGCCCACCAGACGCTCCCCGGCGGCCCGTACGCGAGCCAGGAGGCGATCAAGGAGCTCGGGACCAACGGCGGCGGAACCTTCAACGCCAACTCCGCGCACCCCTTCGAGAACCCGACCGCCTGGACGAACTGGCTCGAGATCTTCCTGTTCCTGTGCATCTCGTTCTCGCTGCCCCGCACGTTCGGCCGGATCGTCGGGGACAAGCGGCAGGGGTACGCCATCGTCGCCGTGATGGCGCTGCTCGCCATCCTGTCCTCGGTGCTCGTGGTCGCCGCTCAGGAGGCGCACCACGGCACCGTGCCCACGGCGGTGGGCGCCGCGACGGAGGGCACCGAGCAACGGTTCGGCGTCCCCGACTCCGCCGTCTTCGCTTCGGGGACCACCCTGACCTCCACCGGAGCCGTCGACAGCTTCCACGACTCGTACACCAGCCTCGGGGGGACCGTCCTCCTGGTCGACATGATGCTGGGAGAGGTCGCACCCGGCGGCACCGGATCGGGCCTCTACGGCATCCTCATCCTCGCGGTGCTGTCCGTGTTCATCGCCGGGCTCATGGTGGGCCGCACACCGGAGTACCTCGGCAAGAAGATCAGCGGCCGAGAGGTCAAGTTCGCCTCCCTCTACCTGCTGACCACACCCATGCTGGTGCTGGTCGGCGCCGCCATCGCGATGGGGCTGCCGGGTGAACGTGCCGCCATGCTCAACGGCGGCGCCCACGGCTTCTCGGAGGTCCTGTACGCGTTCACCTCGGCCGGCAACAACAACGGCTCGGCGTTCGCCGGCATCTCGGTCAACACGACGTGGTGGAACACCGCGCTCGGCATCGTGATGCTGCTGGGCCGGTTCCTGCCGATCATCTTCGTCCTCGGCCTCGCCGGCTCCCTGGCGCGACAACGCCCGGTCCCCGCGTCCGAGGGGACGCTGCCGACGCACCGGCTGCTGTTCGTCGGACTGCTCACCGGCGTCACGTTGATCGTCGTCGCCCTCACCTACTTCCCCGCGCTCGCGCTCGGTCCACTCGCGGAGGGTCTGCACTGATGACCACCACCACGCTCGACACCCCGAGCAGCCGTTCGTCCCGCCCCGACCCCACCGGGGACCACCGGGTCGGCGGTGGGCTGCTCGACCCCAAGATGCTCTGGACCTCGCTGCCCGGCGCGTTCGCGAAGCTGGACCCGCGCACGCTCTGGAAGAACCCGGTGATGTTCATCGTCGAGGTCGGGTCGGTGTTCACCACCGTGCTCGCGATCCAGAAGCCGTCGACGTTCGCCTGGCTGATCACCGTCTGGCTGTGGCTGACAGTCCTGTTCGCGAACCTCGCCGAAGCGGTCGCGGAAGGCCGCGGCAAGGCGCAGGCCGATGCGCTGCGCCGCGCGAAGACGGACACCACCGCGCGGCGGCTGGTCGACCCGACCCGCTTCACCGGTGCGGAGGAGTCGGTGCCGGCCCCGCAGCTGCAGCAGGGGGACGTCGTCGTCTGCGAGGCCGGGGACACCATCCCCGGCGACGGTGACGTCATCGACGGCGTGGCGAGCGTCGACGAGTCCGCCATCACCGGCGAGAGCGCGCCGGTGATCCGGGAGAGCGGCGGTGACCGGTCGTCGGTCACCGGCGGCACCAAGGTGCTCTCCGACCGGGTCGTCATCAAGATCACTCAGAAGCCGGGCGAGAGCTTCATCGACCGGATGATCGCGTTGGTCGAGGGAGCCAGTCGGCAGAAGACGCCCAACGAGATCGCGCTCAACATCCTGCTCGCCTCGCTGACCATCATCTTCCTGCTCGCGACGGCGACGCTGCAGCCCATGGCGATCTTTGCCAAGGGCACGCAGCCGGGGGTCCCCGGCTCCGCCGCGATCACCCGCGACGGGGTGACCGGCATCGTGCTGGTCTCGCTGCTCGTCTGCATCATCCCGACCACCATCGGTGCGCTGCTCTCCGCGATCGGCATCGCGGGCATGGACCGTCTCGTCCAGCGCAACGTGCTGGCGATGAGCGGCCGGGCGGTCGAGGCGGCCGGCGACGTCAACACGCTGCTGCTCGACAAGACCGGCACCATCACCCTCGGCAACCGGCAGGCCAGCGAGTTCACGCCGGTCGGAGACGCCGACGTGGCGCGGTTGGCCAAGGCCGCGCAGCTGTCGTCGCTGGCTGACGAGACACCCGAGGGGCGGTCGGTCGTCGTGCTGGCGGCCGAGAGCTACGGCCAGCCGCAGCGTGACACCACGGAGCTCCCCGGAGCGGACTGGGTGCCCTTCACGGCGCAGACGCGCATGAGCGGCGTCGACCTCGCCGCCACCTCGACGGCGCAGGCCTGCGAGATCCGGAAGGGGGCTGCGGCCGCGGTCATCAGCTGGGCCCGCGACGGCGGCGGGCAGATCCCCGCCTCGACCAGCGACATCGTCGACGGCATCGCGGCTGCCGGCGGCACGCCGCTGCTGGTCGCCGAACGGATCGGCGCGGCGGCGCCCGAGGTGCTGGGCGTCATCACCCTCAAGGACATCGTCAAGCCGGGCATGGCGGCGCGGTTCGCCGAGCTGCGGGACATGGGCATCCGTACGGTGATGATCACCGGCGACAACCCGCTGACGGCCAAGGCGATCGCCGAGGAGGCGGGCGTCGACGACTTCCTGGCCGAGGCCAAGCCGGAAGACAAGATGGCGTTGATCAAGCGCGAGCAGGAGGGCGGCAAGCTCGTCGCGATGACCGGCGACGGCACCAACGACGCCCCGGCGCTCGCGCAGGCGGACGTCGGCGTCGCGATGAACAGCGGGACGTCGGCCGCCAAGGAGGCCGGCAACATGGTCGACCTCGACTCCGACCCGACGAAGCTGATCGAGATCGTGGAGATCGGCAAG
>CAJCIY010000173.1 GCA_903970495.1 Candidatus Melainabacteria bacterium
AGCGACTGGACGGCCGCGTGGAAGCCGCCGATCCCTGCAAAGAGGTCGACCGCCGTAAAGCTCACCCGACAAGCTTAGCTGGCGCGTCCGACGAAAGCTAGCGGGCGCGCGGCCCGTGTGGCCAGCCCGCGGCCATCACCCGTGCGAGAGCCTGCCCGGTTGCGACATCGTGCTCCCAGACGCGAACCACCCGCCAGCCATCATCGCCGAGCGCGGCGTCGACCCGACGGTCGCGCGCGACGTTCGCCTCGAGCTTCGGTGTCCAGTAGGCGAGGTTCGACTTCGGAGCGACGAAGTGCTGTGGGCAGCAGTGCCAGAAGCACCCGTCGACGAAGACCGCGATGCGCCTGCGCGTGAAGAGGATGTCGACGTGCACCCGCACCTCACCGCTTCGGACGTAGACCTCCTTTCGGAACCGCAGTCCTGCACGGTGCAGCTGGCGGCGGAGATCCACCTCGGGCTTGGTGTCCCTCCGAACGTTCGCCTTCCCGACGCGGGTCGCTGCCTCGGTCGTCGGTGTCGGGTAGGGCACGCGGAGGCCTCGCCCCAGGTTGACGCTGGCCCCCGAAGCCCCGGCTCCCGCTTGAAGGCTCACGGGTGAGCCGTGCTGTCGGCGACGTTCGCCGTCGAGAACGACGACGTCTGGTCGTATGCCATCGACCCGGTCATTGCGATGCGCTGCTCGAGCTGGCCTATGAGGCGTCGTCGCATCTCGAGCTCGGCCGGCAGATCCACCTCGCCATCCCAGCAGGTCGGACCGATCTATGTTCGCGCGAGCGAGCACGCAGTCGTCTCCGGAGCAGGAGGGAGTCCGAGGTGAGCCACGAGACCGTCACCCTCTGGCGGCCGACGGGTCCCGAGGAGCTCGCAACTGGTCGAGCTGAGCGGTTGGCGCCGCTGGCCGCCGCGACTGCCCGACCAGCCGATCTTCTATCCCGTGCGGAACGAGGGCTACGCGATCCGCATCGCGAGCGACTGGAACGTGAAGGCGAGCGGCGCCGGTTTCGTGACCTGCTTCGAGGTGCGCAAGGAGCTCCTCGACCGCTACGAGGTGCACCAGATCGGAGGCCAGACGATCCTCGAGTATTGGATCCCGGCCGAGGATCTCGAACAGCTGAACGCGAACACCGTCGGCCTGGTCGAGGTGACCCGCCGCTACCCCTGAATCGGTCGCGAGGTGGGCCGCCAGCCCACAGATCACGGCGGCCGCTGGCGGGAGTCGCCCGCGTTCTCTAGCCTCGGTGAGGTCGTCGCGAAGGAGCCGTGATGAGTTCTGGCACCGAGTGCCAAAGTACTGCACAAGTACTGCTTACAGAGTGGATCAACTGGACGGCCTCGGACGGCACCCCCGTCTGAGCTGCGGTATGGACGGCGTCGGACCTCCTCGGATCCCTCCTCGGGTCCTCGAGCTTGCTGCGGCCGACGGGACGAACGCGTTGGGCCATGCCTCAGGCGGCTAGGAACTCCCGGACAGCAGCCACATCGCTGCCGGGGAAGACGCGCTGGTCCTGCGCGAAGGGCAGCACCTCCCGCAGGAAGCTCGATTCCTCGCCGGCGTAGGGGTCCTCGGACGTCCCCCGCACGAACAGCACCACGAAGCGGCCCGGCCGGCCGTCGGCCTTGCGACGCACGACCCGGCCGAGGCGCTGCACCATCTGCCGCCTCGTGCGGCTCGTCGCGACGATCACGCCGAGATCGGTCTCGGGGATGTCGATCCCCTGGTCGAGGATGCGCGGAGCGGTCAGCACCCGCGCGCTGCCGTCGTCCGTGCGGAAGCGCTCCATCCGTAGGACCCGCTCGTCGTCATCCATGCCGGAGAAGATCGCGTCCGCATCGCAGCCGAGGGCCGAGAGACATTCGGCTGCCGAGGATGCGCTTGCCTTCGTCTGGGTGAAGATCAGCACGCGGGCGGTGTCCGCGAAAACAGGGGCCAGCTCGGCGAGCAGCGCCTGCTTGACGGGGGTCTCGGCCAGCAACTTCCGCCGTTCCGCGAACGCCTTCAGGTAGCCGCGCGCTGAACCGGCGGCGCCGCTGTTCCCACGCGCCAGCTCGCTCACGGTCCTGAAGAACTGGCCGAAGGGCTCGGTCTCCACCCCGTTCGCGACGAGCCGCGTCAGACAGGTGCCCGCCATCTCATCCCAGCGGTCGTACTCCTCGCGCTCCTGCGCCGCGAGGTCGACGCCGACCATCGCCACGCGGAAGGGAGCGATCACACCGTCAGCCAGGGCGCGGTCATACCAAAGGCGGTAGCAGACACCGCCGAAATAGGGGTCCAGATACTCCGCATTGCCGTTGTCCTCGCGCTGGTAAGTCGCCGTGAGCCCGAGGCGCCAGCCGAACCGGTCGCTGAGCGCGCGAGAATAGGTCGGCGCACCGCAGCCATGAACCTCGTCGGCGACGAGCAGCCCGGTCTGGCCGGCTGCGAGGAACTCACGACGAGCGGCCGACTGGATCGTCGCGACCACGATGTCATGACGGTCGAAGCCGTCATCGTTGCGGTCGCCGCACAATCCGATGGCAGCTGCTGGCATTGCCTGCCGCAGCTGGGTGCACCACTGCCGCTGCAGCTCGACCGTCGGCGTGAGCACAAGGACCTTTCGCTGCTCGTCCAAGGCCGCACGAGCGGCTCGATGCGCAACGAGAGACTTGCCTGCACCGGTCACCGCCTCGACGACACCGCAGTGTCCTGCCTCGGCCCACGCGTTCAGGGCCTCCCGCTGCCAGGAGTGCAGCGCGTGCTGGTCGCCCTCGTGATCTGCCCAGCCCGGACCGCACTCCGGCAGCTCTGGAGCACCGGCTTCGAGGAGAGCCGCGGAGCCCCCAACCAAAACCCGAAGTCGTTCGATCTCGGCCTCCAGAGCAGGGACGCGCTCTGCGAGGATCTCGAGCTCGACGCAATCCCGCTCGGCCGCCTCCGCGCGCCTCCGCCAGCGGTCGCGCTCGGCGCTGAGGGCATTGCCGTCACGCCGTGCCTTCAGCAGGACGCCGTTCTCGACGCTGAGCTCCTCAAGGTCCGCAGCCTGCCGTTCCACGACGGCTAGTAGCGAGTTCGCGCCGTCGAGGTCGCCATCGACCGGCGCTGAAGCACCCGCGCGGTGCTGCCGTGCGTTTTCGGCGTTGAACGCCCTTGAGACCGAGTCGGGGATGCGGCCCCGGTCGGTGACGTGGAAGCCCTTGGACGCGGCCCACTGCCGGACTACGGCCGGTGACACGGGCTCTGCGAAGGGGGACGGCTCGCCCTCGCCGCGGGCCGGGTTCAGCGCAGCCTCTTGCGCGGGCGCCGGATGCTCCAGTCCGGCCGGGTGCACGGGCCAGGGCGCGCGATGGCGTCCGCGCAGGCGGGCCCCGCCTTCCTGCTCGACCATGCGCTTGACATCGGCACGGCGATCGTGGGTGTTGCTCGACCATTCGACGTACCACGCACCAGCCTGCGCGTCGGCGCGACAGCGTGGGCACCACCGGGGGGTCTAGCCGACATCTGGGCCGCTGTGATGGCCGGGACGAGGCGGGTGCCGCACTTGCGGAGGCCGAGCTTGAACAGCGGCCAGGTGTAGTCGCCCCTGGTGGCCTCGATGCGGACCGTCAGATCGCCTGTTCGGCCGGTGCCTAGCCCCGGGACGCTCTGGCACGGCGGCGGCGCAACACCACCGACCGCCCGCGGCTCGGCGTGATCCTGGAGTACGCCGCGACCTGGCTCCGCCCGCCGGAGAACCACGTCCTCGCCGTACCGGCCTCGACGGTGGCGACGCTGAGCCCTTGCTAACGGGCGGCAGGCGGGAGAAGCCGGCGCAGCACCGGGATCGTCACGGCGAAGACCGCGGTGTGCGCGACGGCAAGGGTCACAGCCGCTCCGCCGCTCACGCTGCCGAGACCGAGGAGCAGGTCAGGGACATACGACACGACCAGCACTGCGGGGACCAGCCGCCGCAACGACGCTTCTGGGTCGGCGGCCCACCTGCTGACGACCGTCCAGCCGACTGTGCCGGCGGCCACACCGAAGACGGTGAGGAGCATGAGCGGCCCGACGCCCAGTTGCTGTGCGTGCGACACCCCGATCGCCTTGCCGGTCGTCGCGATCACGACGACGGCGACCACCGACCCGACGGCAGCGAGGAACCAGGCGGTGATCACGCGACCGGCGCCGCGACGGGCGGCGGTCGGGACGGTGACCGGCGGTGCGGTGGCGGGCTGTGCGCTCATGGGTGCTCCAGGTAGGCGGGGGTCTGGTGGCCTCGACGCTAGGAAGCCCGCCGTCGCGGCGCATCGGCCGTAGTGCCACTCCTGCGCCGACGGCGTACGCCTTCCGACATAGGTCGTTGTGGCTGGTCGGTCGATGTGCGGGAGCACCGCCCGCTCTTAGCGTCGACCGGGAACACGACAAGGAGTGCACATGATCGAAGTACGCAACCTCAGCAAGCGCTACGGCGACAAGCTCGCGGTCGACGGTCTGGACTTCATCGTCCAGCCGGGGATCGTCACCGGCTTCCTCGGCCCGAACGGCGCCGGCAAGTCCACGACAATGCGGATGATCGCCGGCCTGGACGAGCCAACAAGTGGGACGGTCACCGTCAACGGCCGCCCTTACCGCGAATCAGCCGCCCCGATGGCGGAGCTCGGGATCCTGCTCGAGGCGAAGGCCGTCCACACCGGTCGGTCGGCGAGCAACCACCTGCTGGCCCTCGCGCAGACCAACGGCATCGGCCGGCGTCGCGTCCAGGAGGTCATCGAGATGGTCGGCCTGCGCGAGGTCGCGTCCAAGCGCGTCGGCGGCTTCTCCCTCGGCATGGGGCAACGGCTGGGCGTCGCGTCAGCGCTGCTCGGCGACCCGCAGGTCGTCGTCCTCGACGAGCCGGTGAACGGCCTCGACCCCGAAGGTGTGCTGTGGATCCGCACTCTGCTCAAGGGTCTGGCGGCACAGGGACGCACCGTGTTCGTGTCGTCGCACCTGATGAGTGAGATGGCGTTGACGGCAAGTCGGCTGGTGGTCGTGGGCCGTGGCCGGCTGATCGCCGACACCACTGTTGAGGACTTCATCGCCCAAGCGACGGGTGGCGTGGTGACCGTACGAACGCCCGACGCCCGAAAGCTGCGCGAGATGCTCGCCGCACCAGGCGTCGTGGTGAGCAGCGATCGCTCCGACGAGCTGACCGTGCAGGGACTGACGGCGCAGGAGATTGGCACCGCGGCATGGCAGGCGCACCTGCCGGTGTGGGAGCTGACCCCGCAGCAGGCGTCGCTGGAAGAAGCGTTCATGCAGCTCACCGCCGACGCGGTCGAATATCGCACCGGTGAGGCTGCGAGCGACCTGGCGGTGGCGTCATGACCGCCTCCAAGGCTTCGACGACCGGTCCTGCGCCCCAGACCCAGACCCGGCCGGCGCCTGGCCAGAGCGGGCTGCGCGTCTCGCAGGGCCGGGTGCTGCGGTCCGAATGGACGAAGTTCCGCTCCTTGCGCTCGACCGTCATCACGCTCGGCGTGACGGTCGTGCTGATGATCGCGATCAGCGCGCTGTTCGCCGCCGTGACCGCGAACCAGTACCACACGTTCAGCGGGAAAGATCGCCTCGACTTCAACCCGATCTCCACCAGCCTCGGCGGGATCTCCTTCGCACAGCTGGCGATCGGCGTACTCGGTGTGCTGCTGATGAGCGGTGAGTACTCGACAGGCATGATCCGGTCGTCACTGACCGCCGTGCCCCGTCGGCTGCCGGTGCTGTGGGGGAAGCTCGGTGTCTTCGGCGGTGTCGCCTTCGTGGTGACGCTGATCACCGCCACGGTCGCCTTCTTCGCCGGTCAGTCGCTGCTGGCGGGCAAGGGCCTGGACGTGTCGATCACCTCGCCGGGTGCGGTGCGGTCGGTGTTCGGCGCGGCGCTCTACCTCACGGTGGCGGGCATGTTCGGGATCGCACTCGGCGCGCTGCTCCGCAATACGGCCGGCGGCATCACGACCTTTGTCGGCGTCTTCTTCGTGGTCCCGCCGCTGATGGGGCTGCTGCCGTCGTCGATCAGCGATCACGTCACGCAGTACCTCCCGTCGAACGCCGGAGCAGTGGTGTACGACGGCACCCGCGACCTACACGGCGCGCTCTCGCCGTGGGTGGGGTTGGCGGTCATGTGCGCCTACCTCGTCGCCCTGTTGGGGGCCGCCGCCTGGCGCCTCTCGCGAACCGACGCCTGAGTCGGTCACGATGAGCACATGCAGGCGATGAGCCCGTTCGGGCAGCCGGCGCCCCGCCCTGTGGGCCGCCGGCTGTTCGACGTTGCCGTCGCGCTGTTCTGCATCGTGACGGCGCTGCCGGCGCTGTTCCGCGCCGGCGGTGACCACACGGTCTGGGGCGCGGTCGTGATCGTGGTGATCGCCTTGCCCCTGGTGGCCCGCCGCGTCTGGCCGGTGCCGGTCTTCGCGGCTGTCGCGGCGTCGACCGCGGTCCTCGGTCCGTTCCACCAGCACGTGGTCTGTGCACTGGCACTCGCCGTCGCCCTCTACAGCGCGGCGGCCCTCGCGCCTCGGACGCACGCACTGTGGTGCGCGGCGGTGCTCGAGGTCGGCGTGATCGTCGCGACCATCGTGGTCGCTGGCGGCCACTGGTGGTACGACGCGATCTTCCTCTCCGGCATGGTCGCAGCCGCTCTCGGTCTCGGCCTCTACGTCGCGACGCGGCGGGCCTACCTCGCCGAGCTGCACGACCGTGCTGCCCGGCTCGAACGTGAGCGGGACCATCAGGTCGCGCTCGCCGCCGCGGCCGAGCGGGCTCGCATCGCCCGTGAGATGCACGATGTCGTCGCCCACCACCTCACTGTCATGGTGGCTCTCAGCGATGGCGCCGTCGCCGCATCGGCTGCCTCCCCCGAGCGGGCGACCGAGGTCATGCGCAGCGTCTCGGCGACCGGTCGCCGGGCCCTGGCCGATACCCGCCGCATGCTCGGCGTCCTGCGTGACACCGACGACCTCGACGGCGCCGTTCGCCAGCCGGTGCCGGTGATGGCCGACCTCGACGACCTGATCGAGCGCGTACGCGATGCCGGTCTGCCCGTCGCCCTGCATCTGGAGGGGTCGGCCGCTGAGCTGTCCGAGGGAGTGCAGATGACGGTCTACCGCCTGGTCCAGGAGGCGCTGACCAACACGCTCAAGCACGGCGGCGCGGGGGCGGCTGCGACGGTGCGCCTCGTGCGGTCGGCGGCAGAGCTGACGATCGACATCGAGGACAACGGCGCGGGGGCACTCGCCCCGACTGCCCTGGGCGTCGGCAGCGGACTCGTGGGGATGCGCGAGCGGGTACAGGCCTTCGGCGGCGACGTCCGCAGCGGCCCCGGCAGGCAGAGCGGGTGGCGCGTGTCGGCGCGGTTGCGGCTCGACGCGTGATCCGGGTGCTGCTGGTCGACGACCAGGCCATGCTGCGGGTCGGGTTTCGCATGATCCTCGAGGCGGAGCCGGACATCGAGGTCGTGGGCGAGGCTGGCTCAGGATCGACCGGCCTGTCGATGGCTGTCGCGCTCGACCCCGACGTCGTGCTCATGGACGTGCGGATGTCCGACATGGACGGCATCGCCGCCACCGAGGCGATCGTCGCGTCCGCCGTCTCCAGCCGGATCCTGATCCTCACCACCTTCGACATCGACGAGTACGTCTTCGCCGGCCTCAAGGCCGGGGCCAGCGGGTTCCTGCTCAAAGACGCGCCCCCCACCGACCTCCTCGCTGCGATCCGCACCGTCGCCGCGGGCGATGCCGTCATCGCACCGTCGGCGACCCGACGCCTGCTGCGGCGGGTCGTCCCGCTGCTACCCGACGACGACACGGGCCCGGCCACCTCGGTGCTCGACTCGCTCACCGAACGCGAGCATGCGGTCTTCTCGCTGCTGGCGGCAGGTCGATCCAATCGCGAGATCGCCGCCGAGCTCTTCGTCTCGGACGGCACGGTGAAGGTCCACGTCGGACGGATACTCGCCAAGCTCGACCTCCGCGACCGCGTGCAAGCCGTCGTCCTTGCCTACGAGACGGGGTTCATCACCCCCGGCGTCTGACCTCGGGTCACGTCACGCTTGCGAACGGCCGTGGTCCTGCTACATCCACCGCTCCGACCGCGTCCGCATGATCATGCCCGCCAGGCGTACGAGGTAGAAGGCGAGCAGGCCCGCCCAGACACCACCGATCCCCCATCGGTAGTGCAGTGCGGCGAGATCGGTGGGGGCGAAGAAGCCGACGCCGGCGACGAGCGTCAGCACGGCCATGAAGATCTGTGGGATCAGCCACCAGCCCGCGGCGGCGACCGCGCCCGAGGCCGCTCAGCCGACCGTGCGCACGGCCGGCTGGGGTGTGCGCTCAGCCGGCCGCGCGCCTTCAGGACTGGGTCGTGCCGGCCGGGCGGGCCGGCAGCTTCTCGCCGGAGGCGCGGAAGTCGAGGACCGCGAACACCGTCGCCACGACGGCTGCTGCGAGGATCAGGTAGGAGCCGAAGGAGGCGCCGGCGCTGACGCCGTCGCCCGGGCTGCCGGGGTAGCTGACGACGCGGATGATGATGATCAGCGTTGCGACGGCGGCGACGCCGGCGACGACGACGCGGGTGCCGACGGGCAGGGTCGAGGGGATCAGGTCGCCGCGGAACCGTCGTACGGCGACGAGGGCGGCGGCGGCGAGGAGCAGGAACACCGGCAGCCAAAGGCCGGCGAAGTGCCAGCCGGAGAGGTGGCCGCCGAAGCTGCCGCCGAACGCTGCGTCTCCCTTGAAGCTCACGCCGTAGGCGTGGAAGAAGAGGCCGATGAACGCGACGAACGCGCCGCCGACGATGCCCCACTCCACTGTGCTGACTGTCTTGAGATCGGGCTGTGCCATCACGGTCTCTCCTGTCGTGGTCCGCCGGGGACGGTCGGATCCAGGCGGGACGCTAGAGCCGGCGGCGGGCCGGTACATCCCGGAAACCATGTAAGTGGTCACCGCGGCGCCGGGCTCAACCCTTTCGCCACGGCGAACCGCGCCGCATCGACGCGACCCCGCAGCGCCAGGTTGCGATAGATGGTGGCAAGGTGCCGCTCCACCGTGGCGACGCTGAGATGGAGCTCCGCCGCGATCTGCTTGTTGCTGAGGCCGCGCCCGAGCTGACCGAGGATCTCCGCCTGCCTCGCCGTGACGCCGGCAGGCAACGGCGCTCGCGCGTTGAGCTCGCCGATCTCCGCCAGCGCGGCGCGGACCGTGATGAGGTGCGACGCGTTCGCGATGTCCGCCGCGATGGCCTCCGCCTCGCGCAGCAGCGGGATGGCCTCGGTCGTACGTCGGAGCCGGTGGAGCGCGACCCCCTGACCGACCAGCGCGACCACGACGTCGTGCTGGTGACCGCCTGCCCGGTGCGCCTCCACCGCGATCCCGTAGCTGTGCGCGGCCTTGGCCCAGTGCCCTCGGCCCTCCTCGAGTCGAGCGATGTTGCAGCGCAACGAGCCGATTAGCTGACGGTCGTTCAGCGTGTCCGCGAGCTGCTCCGCCTCGTCCATCGCGTGCCGGGCGCGGTCGACCATCCGCAACCGGATCAGGACGTCCGAGAGGTTCGTGAGCCCGATCGCCACGGCCCGCGGCTCGCCCAGCTGTCGCTTGAGCAGCAGCGACTCCTCGAACAGGTCCCGGGCCTCCGTCAGGTCACCCTGGTCGAGAGCGAGCAGCGCCAGGTTGTTGAGGCTGACCGAGACGCCGCGGCGGTCGCCGCTCAGCCGGCGCAGCTGCATGGCGCGTTCGAAGAGTCGGCGGGCGGACGCGTTGTCGCCCAGGTAGCGGTGAGCGGATCCGGCGATGGTGGCCGCGAAGGCGGCCTTCTCCTGCTCGGCGATGGCGTCGAAGATCTGCAGCGCCCGGGTGGCGAAGTCGACCGCTGCCGGGTAGTCGCCGTTCTCGGTGGCGAGCACCGCCGAGGCGGCGAGCGCGGACGCCAGCACCTCGCCGGGGGTCCCTTCGTAGGCGGCGAGCAGACGGGTGAGCCAGGCACGTCCCTCGACCAGCCGC
>CAJCIY010000174.1 GCA_903970495.1 Candidatus Melainabacteria bacterium
ACGCGCTGGCCGAGCTCGGCGAGCTGACGGAAGACCCGGCGGCCAACATCATCAAGCTGCCGAACATCTCCCCCTCGGCCCCGCAGCTCAAGGCCGCGATCAAGGAGCTGCAGGCGAAGGGGTACCCGCTGCCCGACTACCCGGAGGTGCCGGCCACGCCGGAGCAGTCCGAGATCCGGGCGAAGTACGCGAAGGCCATCGGCTCGGTCGTCAACCCGGTGCTGCGGCAGGGCAACTCCGACCGCCGAGCGCCCGCCTCGGTGAAGTCGTACGCGAAGGCCCACCCGCACTCGATGGGCGCCTGGTCGAAGGACTCCAGGAGCCACGTCTCGACGATGACCGACGGCGACTTCCGCCACTCCGAGCGGTCGGTCACGGTCGCGGCCGACGACACCCTGCGCATCGAGCATGTCGCCGCGGACGGCACCGTCACCGTGCTGAAGGCCGCCCTGCCCGTCGTCGCCGGCGAGATTGTCGACGCCTCGCGGATGAGCCGCCGCGCGCTCGACGCGTTCTACGCCGCGGAGGTCGCCGACGCCCAGGACAGAGGCGTGCTGTTCTCGGTCCACCTCAAGGCCACGATGATGAAGGTGTCGGACCCGATCCTGTTCGGGCACGCGGTCCGCGCCTACTTCCCGCAGGTCTTCGCCGAGTACGGCGAGCAGCTCGCGTCCGTCGGCGCCGACCCGAGCGACGGGCTCGCGTCGGTGATCGCGGCGCTCGCGAAGCTCCCCGAGGACACCCGCGTCGCCATCGAGAAGGCGATCGAGGCCGCGTACGACAACGGGCCGAAGATCGCGATGGTCGACTCCGACCGCGGCATCACCAACCTGCACGTCCCGAGCGACATCATCATCGACGCCTCGATGCCCGCGGCGATCCGCTCCAGCGGCAAGATGTGGAACGCCGCCGGCGAGGAGCAGGACGCGAAGTTCGTCATCCCCGACTCGAGCTACGCCCCGCTGTACGCCGAGACCGTCGACTTCTGCCGCGAGCATGGTGCGTTCGACCCGGCGACGATGGGCACCACGCCGAACGTCGGCCTGATGGCGCTCGCCGCGGAGGAGTACGGCTCCCACGACAAGACGTTAGAGGTCGCCGCGCCCGGCACGATCCGGGTGGTGGCGAGCGCTGGAGACGTGTTGCTCGAGCACGAGGTCGAGACCGGCGACGTGTGGCGCGCCTGCCAGACCCAGGACGTCGCCATCCGCGACTGGGTGCGGCTTGCCGTCGAACGCGCCCGCGCGACCGGCGCGCCTGCGGTGTTCTGGCTCGACGAGACCCGCGGCCACGACGCGCAGGTGCTGCGCAAGGTCGAGACCTACCTCGGCGACCACGACACCGACGGCCTCGAGATCCACCTGATGCCCGTCGGCGAGGCGACCCGCTTCACGCTCGAGCGCGCGAAGGCGGGGCTCGACACCATCTCGGTCACCGGCAACGTGCTGCGCGACTACCTCACCGACCTGTTCCCGATCATGGAGCTCGGCACCAGCGCCAAGATGCTCTCGATCGTGCCGCTGCTCGCAGGCGGCGGGCTGTTCGAGACCGGCGCCGGCGGCTCGGCCCCCAAGCACGTGCAGCAGCTGGTCAAGGAGGGCCACCTGCGGTGGGACTCGCTCGGCGAGTTCCTCGCCCTCGCGGTGTCCTTCGAGATGCTCGGCGACACGACCGGCAACCCGCGCGCCGCGCTGCTCGGCCGCACCCTGGACGCGGCCACCGGCACGCTCCTCGAGGAGAACCGCTCGCCGGGCCGCAAGGTCGGGCAGCTCGACAACCGCGGCAGCCACTACTACCTCGCGCTCTACTGGGCGCAGGCGCTGGCCGCGCAGACCGACGACGCCGAGGCTGCGGCGCTGTTCGCGCCGATCGCGACGAAGCTGGCCGAGGCCGAGGACGCGATCGTCGGCGAGCTGGCCGCGGCGCAGGGCGAGCCGGTCGACCTCGGCGGCTACTACCGGGTCGACCGTCAGAAGGCCGACGCGGCGATGCGGCCGAGCGCCACCTTCAACGCCATCATCGACGCGCGCGGATGATCTCGACCGCGCCGTGATCGTCGTCAGCCACCTCGCCGACGCCCCTGACCTGCAGGGCCGGGCCCGGACGGCGCTCGAGGTGTTGTCGGTGCGGCCGGGGTTCGTCCGCGGCCGGCTCGGGCGCGCGACCGACGACCCGGCGGCGTGGGTGCTCACCACCGAGTGGGTCGGCGTCGGGGCCTACCGGCGGGCGCTGTCGGCGTACGAGGTCAAGGTGCACGCGACGCCGCTGCTGTCGCTCGGACGGGACGAGCCGAGCGCCTTCGAGGTGCTGCTCGCCGCCGAGGGCACCACGATCACCGCGGGCGAGTCCGACCTCGCCTGAAGCGGCTGGTCCCGACGACTAGCCTGGACGCTCACCCGACCGCCAGCCGGACCTGGAGCTGAACACCGTGCCCGCCGATCGCCTCGAGACCATCGTCAGCCTCAGCAAGCGGCGGGGGATCGTCTTCCCGTCGAGCGAGATCTACGGCGGGCTGCGCGCCAGCTGGGACTACGGGCCGCTCGGCGTCGAGCTCAAGAACAACATCAAGCGGCAGTGGTGGAAGTCGATGGTCCAGGGCCGCGACGACGTCGTCGGCCTCGACTCCTCGGTCATCCTCGCCCGCGAGGTGTGGGAGGCATCCGGCCACGTCGAGACCTTCAGCGACCCGCTGACCGAGTGCCAGTCCTGCCACAAGCGGTTCCGCGCGGACCACCTCCTCGAGGCGTACGCGGAGAAGCACGAGGGCAAGGAGGTCGCGCTCTCCGAGCTGGCGTGCCCGAACTGCGGCAACCGCGGCACCTTCACCGACCCGCGCAACTTCTCCGGGCTGCTCAAGACCTACCTCGGCGCGGTGGACGACGAGAGCGGGCTGGCGTACCTGCGACCCGAGACCGCGCAGGGCATCTTCATCAACTACGCGCTGGTGCAGCAGGCCGCGCGGCGCAAGCCGCCGTTCGGGATCGGGCAGATCGGCAAGTCGTTCCGCAACGAGATCACGCCCGGCAACTTCATCTTCCGGACCCGTGAGTTCGAGCAGATGGAGATGGAGTTCTTCGTCGAGCCCGGCACCGACGAGACCTGGCACGACTACTGGATCGACTACCGGATGAGCTGGTTCACCGGCCTCGGCGTGAACCCCGACGACCTCCGGCTGTACGAGCACCCGGCGGAGAAGCGCTCGCACTACTCGAAGCGGACCGTCGACATCGAGTACCGCTTCGCCTTCACCGGCACCGAGTGGGGCGAGCTCGAGGGCATCGCCAACCGCACCGACTTCGACCTGACCGCGCACGCGAAGGCCTCGGGCGCGGACCTCACGTACTTCGACCAGACCTCGAACACCCGCTGGACCCCGTACGTGATCGAGCCGGCGCTCGGCGTCGACCGCTCGCTGCTGGTGTTCCTGCTCGACGCGTACGTCGAGGACGAGGCGCCCAACACCAAGGGCGTGCTCGAGAAGCGCACAGTCCTCGCGCTCGACCACCGCCTCGCGCCGGTGAAGGCGGCCGTGCTGCCGCTCTCCCGCAACGCCGACCTCTCGCCGATCGCACGCGACCTGGCGGCGACGCTGCGGCAGTCGTGGAACGTCGACTTCGACGACGCCGGCGCGATCGGCCGTCGCTACCGGCGGCAGGACGAGATCGGCACGCCGTTCTGCATCACGGTCGACTTCGACAGCCTCGAGGACCGGGCGGCGACGGTGCGCGAGCGGGACACGATGACGCAGCAGCGGATCGGTCTCGACGCGCTGCCGGGCTATCTGCACGAGCGGCTGACCGGGCTCTAGTTCCGTGCTGACGCGCGCGCCGTCACTCCTGGTGCTGATGCTCGTGGCCCTTCTCGCCGCGTGCGGGGGGTCACGGGGCGGAGCCCCTGCGCCGTCCTCTACCCCACCGGCTGGGTCGGGCTCGCCGTCGGTCTCGGCGAGCCCGTCGGTGACGGCGACGCCGTCGGGGCCGGCGACGCCGGTCGCGGGGGAGACGTCGGCCACCTTCTGGGCCCGGCGCGGCGTGAGGCCGCCGCCCCCGGCCGGGTTCCTCGACGCGTACGCGGGTCTGAAGCAGCCGGCCTCGCCCTACGTCCGGGCCGCGGTGCGGGAGCTCGCGGGGGAGACGTACGCGACCGACCACCTGCGGCTCGACCTCGTCGACGCGGGTGTGCTCGGGACGCCCGGCCTGTCCGGTGACCAGGCGTCGATCGCGCAGGCCCAGGCCGCCGGGCTGTCGAGCACGACGACGACGCTCCGGTCGGTGCTCGCGTCGGCCGTGGTGACCGTGCCCTCGCAGGACTCGGCGCTCGGGACCTACGTCGTGGCGCTGAGACTGCAGTACGGGCCGTTCGTCGGGCACTACGCCGACGGCACCTCGCGGACGCTGCCCGCGACCGGGCCGACGTCCGTCGCCCTGGCGGGCCGGCTGGTGACGACGCCGCTGCTCGGGACGTTCCTCTACGTCACCTCGGAGGTCGACTGCCCGTCGGCGGCCAAGGGCTCGGTGTCGGCGACGGCCTGTTCGGCGCTCGCGAAGAGCTGACCCCACAGCACGTCGCGCGCCCGCCGGTGCCGTGGGTCGCTGCGGGTGACCGTCTCGCGGCGGACCTCACCGTCGGGGGTGCAGAGGGTCAGGATGTCGTGGCCCTTGCGGTGCTCGGGTCGGCGGATCACCCGGTTCGCTGGCTGTGGCGCAGGGCTCCTCGTCAGGACGAGATAGCTGAACGGCTCGTCCTCGTAGGACTGGGTGGCACCCTTGGCCGCGCGGTGCGCGGCCGATCGCGGCAGCCGCTGGCCGAGGTGGCACCAGTCGCCCTGCAGCGGGCAGGGCTCCTGGTGCGGGCAGGGCGCGACGGTGTGCGCGTCGGTCAGGTCGCCGCGGACCTGCATCAGGGTCTCGTACCCGCGGCGGCTGCCGGGCTCGATCAGGACGAGGGTCTCGGCCCGACCCCAGAGCTCCCTCGCGGTGCGCTGCGGGTCGGCGAGCTCGGTGAGGACGTACCCGGCCGTGACGAGGTCCCAGCGACCGGTCGGCATCGCTGTGGTGAGGTCGGCGGTGACCCAGTCGGCGTCGACGACCGTCCGGCCTATCGCCACGGCGCGGGGGTCGCGCTCGAGGCAGGTCTGGCGGGCGTGCGGCCAGTGCCGGTGGGCGGCGGCCGCGGTCGCCCCGAGGCCGCTGCCCACGTCGAGGTGGGTGGCCGGCGTGGTCGGCACCTCGTCGAGGACGGCGGTGGCGGCGGCGAACGTGGCGGGGAAGCGGGCCGTCGCGTACGCCCGGAGCTCGGCATCGCTGCGGATCAGGTGGCCGCGCGCGGAGCTGGTGCCGTCGCGGTAGCGC
>CAJCIY010000175.1 GCA_903970495.1 Candidatus Melainabacteria bacterium
TCCGCGCGGGCCGCCGCCGCGACCGCATCGGCCACCGCCGGACCGACCCGCTCGTCGAACACCGACGGGATGACGTGATCCGGCCGCAGCTCGTCGCCGACGACGGCGGCCAGCGCCTCCGCGGCCGCGAGCTTCATGCCCTCGGTGATCCGGGCGGCCCGCACCGCGAGCGCACCGGAGAAGACGCCGGGGAACGCGAGCACGTTGTTGATCTGGTTCGGGTAGTCGCTCCGCCCGGTCGCGACCACCGCCGCGGTGCGGTGCGCCTCGGCCGGGTCGACCTCCGGCGTCGGGTTGGCCATCGCGAAGACGAGGGAGTCGGCGGCCATCGTCGCCACGGCGCCCTCGGGGAGCCGGCCGGCCGACAGCCCGAGGAACACGTCCGCCCCCTTCAGCGCGTCGGTCAGCGGACCGGACAGCCCGGCGGTGTTGGTGATCGCGGCGACCTGCGCCTTGTGGCCCGTGAGGTCCGTACGCCCGGGGCCGAGCAGTCCCTTCGAGTCGGCCACCGCGATGTCGCCGATGCCGGCGTCGACGAGCAGCCGGGTCACCGCCAGCCCCGCCGCACCGGCGCCACTGACCACGGCGCGCAGGTCGGCGAGGGCACGGCCGGTGACGCGCGCCGCGTTCTCCAGCGCCGCCAGCACGACGATCGCGGTGCCGTGCTGGTCGTCGTGGAACACCGGGATGTCGAGCGCGGCCTGCAGCCGCTCCTCGACCTCGAAGCACCGCGGCGCCGAGATGTCCTCGAGGTTGATGCCGCCGAAGGCCGGCGCAAGCCGTACGACGGTCTCCACCAGCTCGTCGACGTCGGTGCACGCGAGTGCCAGCGGCACGGCGTCGACGCCGCCGAAGTGCTTGAACAGCAGGGCCTTCCCCTCCATGACGGGCATGGACGCGGCAGGCCCGATGTCGCCCAGGCCGAGCACCGCGGTGCCGTCGGTGACGATCGCGACGGTGTGGCCCTTCCAGGTGAAGTCGTACGCGGTGTCGGGCTCGGCCTCGATCTTCAGGCACACCTCCGCCACCCCGGGCGTGTAGGCCAGCGACAGGTCGTCGGCGTCACGCAGCGGGACGGTCGACACCACGCCGATCTTGCCGCCGCGGTGCAGCGCGAAGACGGGGGAATCGGGCGTGGACATCGGGCTCCTCGATGAGCGGGAACGGCGCGGGCGATGCCCAGGCTAGTGAGGTGCCCGCTGCCTAGGATCGGGCGCATGACGCGCGCACCCGGGCTGCGGCCCGACGACCTCGACGAGGACCAGCGGCGGCTGTACGACTCGATCACCGGTGGCCCGCGATCGGCCGGGCCGCAGGCGTTCCCGCTCACCGACGACGAGGGCCGGCTGCACGGGCCGTTCGACCTGATGCTGCTCAGCCCGCCGCTCGGTGCCGCCGTGCAGCGGCTGGGCGCGACGATCCGCTACGGCGGCGGCCTCAGCGCGCGGGAGCGGGAGCTGGCGATCGTCGCCGTCGGCGGCGCGTGGAGCAGCGGCTTCGAGCTGTACGCCCACCGCGCGATCGGCGCCCAGGTCGGCCTCACCGAGGCGGAGCTCACCGCGGCCGAGGGCGGGGACGACGCGCCGTTCGCCGACGCCCGCGAGCGGGTCGTCGTCGCCACCGCCGCGGCGCTCGCCCGCCGCCGCGACCTCGACGACACCGCGTACGCGGCCGCCGCCGACGCCCTCGGCGCACCGGACCTCTACGAGCTCACGACCCTGGTCGGCTACTACGCGCTGATCGCGCTGCAGCTGAAGGTCTACCGGGTCGGCGTCCCGACCGGGGGCTGAGGTCAGGAGCGCTCGAGGGTGGCGCGGCGGCGGCTCTCCTGTTCGAACCAGATCAGCAGCGCGAACCCGACGGCGAGGTAGAGCACACCGAGCAGCACCTCGCGCAGCAGGTCGGCCGCGACCGGTCCGGCAGCCGACCGCCCGAGGACCAGCCGGGCCGCGGCGATGCCGTGCGTCAGCGGCAGCCAGGCGCCGACGTCGCGGATCCACGACGGCAGCGCCCCGCGCTGCACGTCGACGCCGCAGAAGATGAGCAGGATGCCGAAGATCACGTTCGGCAGGACCGCGGTCTCCCGGACGCGGAGGGCGAGCGCGCCGGTCACCAGGCCGAGGCCGGTGCACGCGAACGCGCTCACCCCGATCGCCGCGAGCAGCGGCAGGTACTGGTCGGGGTGCAGCGTCACCCCGAGGATCACGCTGCCCACCGCCAGGCCGAACAGCGCCACCGCGAAGCCGTTGACGATCACCGGCAGCGTACGGCCCAGGTAGAGCGGCACCCGTCGGGCCGGCGCGACCAGGATCAGGCTGAGGGTCTGCATCTGCCGCTCGTCCCCGATCGTCGAGCCCATCGCGAACAGGCACGGGATGGCGGCGTACTGGATGGCGTTGCCGACCAGGTAGAAGCTCGGCCCGGCGACGCCGGCGGTCTTGCCGATGAAGGAGAAGAACAGGATCTGCGCCAGCGGCCCGACCAGGAAGACCGGGATGAGCAGCCACGGGCTGAGCCACCCGAACAGCGCGCGGTAGCTCGTGATGCCGCCCCGGAATAGCAGCCGGAGCGAGCTCATGCCAACGCCACGGTCGCGTGCGCACGCGCCGAGGTGATGACCCGCCGCGAGAGCACCGTGCCGACGACCGCGTACGCGGCGAGCAGCCCGACGCACCCGCCGAGGTCCGCCCACACCGCGCCCCCGGCCGTCGCCGCCCGGATCGCGTCCATGCCCCACGTGGGCGCCAGCACCCAGCTGATCGGGCGCACCCAGGCCGGCAGCAGCGACAGCGGGACCAGGAAGCCGCAGACCAGCCACACCGGCAGCTCGAGCGCCGTCCCCAGCGCCCACGCGCCGCGGTAGCGGACCGACGCGACCGACAGCAGGAAGCCCATCATCCCGACGGCCAGCACCGTCACCAGGATGCCGACGACGAACAGCACCGGCTGCGTGACGACGAGGCTGACGTCGAAGACCACCCGCCCCCAGATCAGCGTGGTCACGATCCCCGCGATCCCGACCGTCGCCATCGCCAGCGTCACCGGGACGAGGATCAGCGCGAAGGGCTGCGGCGCGACGACGAGCAGCTCGAGCGTGCCGAGGTGCCGTTCCTGCTGCAGCAGGAACGCCGCGCGGGTGCTCGTCGCGGACCAGACCGCCATCACCGCCGAGCCGATCACCGCCGCCAGCAGCGCCTTCTGCCGGCCGGGACCGGAGCGGAAGATCAGCAGCACCGTCGTCGCGAAGAACAGCGGGTACGCGACCGCGAGCGCGCCGTCGAAGGCCGACCGGCTCGCCATCTTCAGCTGCAGGAACCACGACAGCCCCAGCAGGCGCAGCACCCTCACGCCCGTTCCACCAGCTCGATGTACGCGTCCTCGAGCGACGGCTGCCGGTTGCTCACCCGACCGACCCGCACGTCACCGAGGCTGCCGAGCACGGCGGCGGTGATGTCGGTGCCGGCGGGCGAGCGGACGACCAGCAGCTGCGCCTGGTCGCGGTCCTCGACGGTGAGCGACTCGACGACCGACAGGGCGCGTACGCGGGCCAGGGCGTCGTCGTCGACGCCGAACACCTCGAGCTCCAGCACACGCCCCGCTCGGACGCCGTCCTTCAGCCGCTCCGGGGTGTCGTCGGCGATGATCCGGCCGCCGGCGATGACCGCGATGCGGTCGCAGAGCTCATCGGCCTCGGCCATGTAGTGCGTCGTCAACAGGACTGTCGTACCGGTCTCGACCAGCCGCGCGACGGTCTGCCGCAGCTCGCGCGCGCCCACCGGGTCGATGCCGATGCTCGGCTCGTCGAGGAACAGCACCTCCGGCCGGTGCAGCAGGCCGCGGGCGATGTGGAGGCGCTGCCGCATCCCGCGGGAGAAGCCCTCGACCCGCTCGCCCTCGCGACCGGTGAGGCCGACGACCTCGAGCAGCTCGCCGATCCGGGCACGGCTCTCCCGCGGGTTCACTCCGTAGAGCTCGGCGAAGTAGCGCAGGTTGTCCAGCGCGGAGAGCCGGTCGTACAGGCCGCGGTCGCCGCCGAAGACGTACCCGATGCGCTGGCGCACCTCGCGCAGGTCCTCGGTCACGTCGTAGCCGAGAACCCGCGCCGTGCCCGCCGTCGGGACCAGCAGGGTGATCAGCATCTTGATGGTCGTCGTCTTGCCGGCGCCGTTCGGGCCGAGGAGCCCGAACAGCTCGCCCCGCTCGACGGTCAGGTCGATCCCGCGTACGGCCTCCACGGTCCGCCGGGAGCGGTGCAGGAAACCGCTGCTGGCGACGAAGTCCCGACGCAGCCCCTGCGTCTCCACGACCGGCACGCCCGCCACCCCCTCCGAGTGGGGCCGAGCATGTCAGCGCAGGCGGCGCGCGTCGCGCCTATTCGGTCGGACTCAGCGGACGGCCTCGGCGAGCTTCGCCTCGATCGTGGCCGCGTCGGCGCGCTGCGGCTTGGTGAAGTCGTCCGGTGCGCCGTACAGGCCCGCGTACGCCGGCATGTCGCGCTCGAAGCGCCAGCTGTCGGCGAGCGAGCCGGTGTCGACGGTGTCGTAGCCCAGCGCGTCCAGCAGCTCGGCCGCCGCCTTCTTGGCATCGGCGTCGTCGCCGGCGATCGCGAGCGCCGACCGGTCGGGCGCTCCGGCCGGACGGCCCAGGACCGCGAGGGTCTTGAAGTAGATGTTGTTGAACGCCTTCACCACGTGCGAGGTCGGGAGGTGGGCCTGCAGGAGCGCGCTGGTGGTGGTCTGCTTCGCGTCCAGCTCGGCGATCTGGCCGTCGCGCTGCGGGTAGTAGTTGCCGG
>CAJCIY010000176.1 GCA_903970495.1 Candidatus Melainabacteria bacterium
ATCACCGCGGCGCGCGAAGGCGACGCCCGCGCGGTCGCCCGGCTCATCTCGCTGGTGGAGGACCACTCGCCGCAGCTGCGCGAGGTGATGGCGCTGCTCGCACCGTACGTCTCCGGCGCGCAGGTCGTCGGGCTCACGGGCGCGCCGGGGGTCGGCAAGTCGACGTCGACCGCGGCACTCGTCGCGGCCTACCGCGAGCGCGGCCTGCGGGTCGGCGTGCTCGCGATCGACCCGAGCTCGCCGTTCACCGGCGGCGCGCTCCTCGGAGACCGGGTACGGATGCAGGACCACGCGCTCGACCCGGGCGTGTTCATCCGGTCCATGGCCAGCCGCGGCCACCTCGGCGGGCTCTCGTGGGCGACGCCGCAGGCGTTGCGGGTCCTCGACGCCGCGGGCTGCGACGTGATCCTCGTGGAGACGGTCGGGGTGGGGCAGGCCGAGGTCGACATCGCGCGCCTCGCCGACAGCACGCTGGTCCTGCTCGCGCCGGGCATGGGCGACGGCGTCCAGGCGGCGAAGGCCGGGATCCTGGAGATCGCCGACGTCTTCGTGGTCAACAAGGCCGACCGCGACGGCGCCGACACGACCGCCCGCGAGCTGCGGCAGATGCTCACCATGGCGCCGCGCGAGGACGGCGACTGGCGGCCGCCCGTGCTCAAGACCGTCGCCTCGCGGCAGGAGGGCCTGACCGAGGTCGTTGACGCCCTGGCGGCGCACGCGACCTGGCTGGCCGGCTCGGGTGAGGGCGCCCGCCGGCGGGTGGCCCGTGCGGCCGACGAGGTGGAGCAGATCGCCCTGGCGCTGCTGCGCTCCGAGCTCGGTGACCTGCGCGGCGGCCGTGGCCTGGGTGAGCTGGCACAGCAGATCGTCGACGGCTCGACCGACCCCTACTCCGCGGCCGACGAGCTGCTGGCCGGCCTGCGCAGCTGACGAGCTGCCCGCAGCGGCCCGGCAGGAGCTACGGGACGAGCAGTCGCTCGGTCGCGAGGTCGGCGTCGACCATCATCTCGACGAGGTCGACGAAGTCGAACGTCGGGGTCCAGCCGAGCAGCTCCTCGGCCTTGCTCGCGTCGCCGATGAGCAGGTCGACCTCGGCGGGTCGGAAGAACCGCGGGTCCTGCTCGACGTACTTCTCCCAGTCCGAGATCCCGACGCGGCCGAACGCGATCTCGAGCAGCCGCCGGATGCTCTGCGTCACCCCGGTCGCGACGACGTAGTCCTGGGGGGTGTCCTGCTGCAGCATCCGCCACATCGCCTCGACGTAGTCGCCGGCGAAGCCCCAGTCGCGCTGGGAGTCGAGGTTGCCGAGGCTGACCGACTCCTGCAGGCCGAGCGAGATCCGCGCGACGGCCCGGGTGATCTTGCGGGTCACGAACTCGTACCCGCGGCGTGGGCTCTCGTGGTTGAACAGGATCCCCGAGCAGGCGAAGGCGTCGTAGGACTCCCGGTAGTTGACGGTCATGTAATGGCCGAAGGTCTTGGCCACGCCGTACGGGCTGCGCGGGTGGAACGGCGTCAGCTCCGTCTGCGGCGTCTCGCGCACCTTGCCGAACATCTCCGAGCTCGAGGCCTGGTAGAAGCGGACCCGCCCCATGTCGTTGCCGGTGTGGATGCGCAGCGCCTCGAGCATCCGCAGCACGCCCATGCCGGTGATCTCGCCGGTCAGCTCGGCCTCATGGTGCAGGGATGCTAGTCAGGCCATCTGGGGCTGACCCGCAAGCAGACGGGTGAGCGAGCCGCTGGCGGCTCAATCCCTGCGCGCCCGGGGTCGAGTGGCAAGGCATGGCCCGAACCTCGTCGCTGGCGGCGCCGAGGCGCGTCATGCCACCCGTCACCCGGGGCCGGATCCTGCGTACGCCGCCGAAGCGGCTCGGCACGCAGCAGAGCGCCGCGTTCACCCGTCACCTGCTGAACCGGGCGACCTTCACCGGCGCGAGCCCGGAGGCCGTGGCCGAGGTCGAGGCCGCCGGCGGACCGCAGGCCTGGCTGGCCCGGCAGCTGGCGCCGGTCGCGGCGGCCGACACCGCGCTGGACGCAGCGCTCGACGCCCGCTTCCCGCTCGCGCACGCCCCGGCCCCCTACGTCTGGGCGAACACCGCGAACGGCTCGTGGGACGCCGGGCTCGACCTCACCCGCTGGACGCTGGGCAAGGCCTTCTGGTCGAAGAACCAGCTCTTCGAGGTGATGTGCGAGTTCTGGTCCAACCACCTGAACATCCCGTGCCCGACCGGCAACGCCTGGGCCACCAAGGGCGACAACGACACGGCCGTCATCCGCGCGCACGCCCTCGGCCGGTTCGACGACATGCTCGCGGCGAGCGTGCTCAGCCCCGGGATGCTCGAGTCGCTGACCAATGTCGCCAACACCAAGAGCGCGCCGGACGAGAACCTCGGCCGCGAGATCATGGAGCTGCACTCGGTCGGGGTCGACGCCGGGTACGGCCAGGACGGCGTAGTGCAGTCCTCGCGCGTCTTCACCGGGCTGTCGGTCTGGTACTCCTGGAACGGCGGGACCGCGGCCAACCTCGGCACGTTCCGCAACTCCGCCGCGGACCACTACGTCGGCCCGATCTCGGTGCTGGGCTGGACCAACGCGAACGCCGCCGCCGACGGCGCGCCCGCGGTCGCGCAGTCCTTCGCCCGCTACCTCGCGAACCACCCCGACACCGCGACCCGGATCGCGACGAAGCTGGCGATCCGCTTCGTCTCCGACACCCCGCCGGCCTCGCTGGTCTCGCACCTCGCGTCGGTCTACACGGCCAACAGCACCGCGATCGTGCCCGTGCTGCAGGCGCTGTTCGCGAGCCCGGACTTCGCGGCCTCCGCCGGGCAGAAGTACCGCCGGCCGATCGAGGACATGGCCGCGACCGTCGCGGCGCTGGGCTGGACGCTCGACCCGACCTCGACAAACTCGGACGACCTGAGCAACCTCTACTGGTCGCTGTGGGCGATGGGTCAGGCGCCGCTCAACTGGGCCGCCCCCGACGGCTACCCCGATGTCAGCGCCGCCTGGGTCGGGACCGGCGTCACGCTCTCGCGCTGGAACGCCCACCTGTCGCTGGCCGCCGGCTGGATCGGCAACCCCGGCGACGGCATGGTGCAGCCGGCGCTCGCCCCGCGGGTGCTGCCCTCGCCCGTGCCCGCCACGCGCAGCGCGCTCGCGACCGCGCTGCTCACCCGGTTCGCCAACGGGGCGACGGTCAGCGCCGCGCAGGTGGCGGCGCTGGTGACGTACCTGGGCGGGGACCGGGCCGTCACCTCCGACGACGTGGGCTGGCGGCTGCCGTACCTGGTGGGGCTGGCCCTGGACGCACCGCAGTGGAGCGCGCGATGACGCAACCGACCGAGCTCGAGCCGTGCGGCTGCCCGTCCGGCCGCCGCGGCCTGTCCCGGCGGGGCTTCCTGGGCGCGCTGGGCGTCGGCGCGCTGGCCGTCGCCGTCGGCCCGGGCATCACGCAGGCCGCCTTCGCGTCCGACGCGACCGCCGCCTCCACCGCGGACACCCTCGTGATCCTCGACCTGCGCGGCGGGATGGACGGCCTGTCGCTGGTCCCGCCGATCGGCGACGCGGCGTACGCGGCGCTCCGCCCGACGATCGCGATCCCCGCCTCGCAGGGCCTGGTGAGCAGCGGGATCTTCGGGCTGCACCCGGCGCTGGCGCCGCTGCTGCCCAACTGGAAGGCCGGCACCTTCGGCGCGCTGCAGGCGGTGGCCCAGCCCGACGAGACGAGGTCGCACTTCACCTCGCAGTACGAGCTCGACCGCGCCGCGCCCGACACCAGCCTCACGACCGGCTGGCTGGACCGCGCGGTCGAGGCCCTCGGCACGACCGGCGTGCTGCAGTCCGCGACGCTCGGCTCGGGCGTCGCCGACCGCATCCTCGCCGGCCCGGCGCCCTCGTTCGCGGCCTCGACGCTGGCGGACTTCACCCTGTACGGCGGCAGCAGCACCGACACCTCGCTGGCCACCGCGATCCAGTCGCTGCACGACGCCTCGCCGCTGCCGTGGGCGAGCATCGCGGCACCGACGCTGGGCTGCGTCTCGACCGCCGCGTCGGTCGTCGCGGCGGAGTCATCGCCCGCCAACGGCGCGGTCTACCCGACGGGCGACATCGGGTCGGCGCTGTCGAACGTCGCCCAGATGATCCGGGCGAACGTGGGGCTGCGGTTCGTGTCGGTCGACATGGGCGACTGGGACATGCACCAGGGCCTCGGCGCGGCGGGCACCGGCTGGATGGCCTCGCAGGCGGGCACGCTGGCCTCGGCGCTGGCGGCGTTCGCGACCGACATCGGGCCGACCGCGCTGGCGCACACCTCGGTGGTCACGATCTCGGAGTTCGGGCGGCGCGCGGGGGAGAACGGCTCCGGCGGCGTCGACCACGGCCACGGCAACGCGATGCTGTTCCTCGGTGGCGGGTTGAACGGCGGCACGGTGCACGGCACCTGGCCCGGGCTCGCCGCGGCGGACCTCGACCAGGGCGACCTCGCGGGGACGACCGACTACCGCGACGTGTTCGCCGACCTGCTGACCGCGCGATGCGGGCTGCCGACGTCGGCGCTGAGCTCGGTGTTCCCGGGCTACACGCCGACGGCGACGGGCATCGCGCGCAGCATCTGAGCGGCGCTCAGCAGCTCGGCACCTCGACGGTGTTCTGCGGCGGCACGACCAGCGGCTGGCTGACCACGACGGGTTGGCCCGGTGCAGTCGGTTCGAGGAGGTGCAGCACGAGCGTCCGGGTCTGGCCCGGCAGGATCTCGTACTCGGCCGTGTAGGCGGGGCGGCCCTGCTCGGTGTAGACGCCGACGCCGGCGGCCCGACCGTCGAGCGTGACGCTCGTGAGCGTGCTGCCGCCGGTGGCGTGCACCGAGACCAGCGGGCGTGCGGTCCCTGCGGGCGGGTCGTCGCCCGGGCCGCGGCCTGCCAGGCCGCCGGCCTCGCCGGGCAGCCCGGCCGGCGCGTCGTTGGTCAGCGTGACCGTCACCGTCGTGGGCCGGGGCGCCGCCGCGCAGCCTGCCGCTCTCCAGGTGACGCGCTCGTGCAGGTAGTAGTCGACCTTGTTGGAGGCGCCGTTGACGAGGTCGACCATCAGGTAGGGGCCGGTCACCGCGCCGGCGCCGGTGGTGGGAGCGAGCAGCCCGGCGATCGGCTCCGTGTCGAGCACGGCCTGCTCGGCGGGGTGGTCGCTGTAGAGCAGCACCCGGCGCTCACCGGCCATCCGCGCCAGCGCCGTCGCCAGCGCCGTCGGGTGCGCGGGACCGTCTACGGTGATCTCGCGGGAGGCGGCCTGCGCGACGTCGAGCAGGAACGCCTTGCGGGCCGTGTTATCGGCGCCGAAGCGGGTGTAGGCGTCCCGCTCGGTCAGCGCGATGACGTTGCCGGCGCTGACCTGGCTGTGGTCGGGCAGCGTCGCGGGACCGGTGACCTGCAGCAGGGCGGCGAGCGCGGTCGGGTCGAGGACGATCGCACCGTCGAGGTGCTGGCCGCTGACCTGCTGCCACATCCCGATCCAGATCTGCGCGGCGACGGGGAAGTCGGGGCTGACGTCGGAGTTGACGTAGGACGCGGTCGGGGTGGCGTTGCCGTACTGCGCCTCGTAGTCGGCGGGCTCGGTGAGGTCGACCGCCTTCGCGTCGGCGAGCTCGGTGTCGCTGCCGAAGTGGGTGAAGGTCAGCTTTCCGTCCTGCGCCCGGACGATGGCGAACGCCCCCGGCAGGCCGCCGACGCCGCGGCTCTCGGCCTCGTTCTCGAAGGAGACGAAGTAGCTGCGTGGGCCGCCGGCGCCGAGCATCCCCGGCGCGATGCCGGCCAGGCGGGCGGCGGACGAGAGCTGGCCGGACAGGTCGGACAGCTGGGTCTGCAGCCGGCGTACGGACGTGTCGAGCGGGCCGATGCCCGTCGAGGTCGACAGGCGGCCGGCGAAGGTGGTGGCCGAGGACACCGCGGCGGCGGACCGCGCGAGCGGGGCGGCGGCCTGCTGCAGGGCGGCGACGGGGAAGCCGCCGGCCGCGTGGTCGGCGGTCAGGCGCAGGCGCAGGTCGACGATGCCGGGGACGACCTGCACGGAGACGCCGGCCGCGACGGCGGTCGCGCCGCGGACGCTCCGGACCGACCGTCCGAGCAGCGGCAGGTGGGCGGCGGCGGCCCACAGCGGGCCGGCCGTGTCGCCGGCGGCCGACCTCGCGGACCGCTGCAGCGCGGCCTGGTCGCCGGGCAGCGACGACGCGTCGGTCTCGCCGGAGGTCAGGTCGTGGCGCAGGACGGTGAGCTGGCTCTGCGCCCGGTGCAGGGAGCGGTCGGCGGCGAGCCCGGTGATGACCAGGTACGCAGCCCACGCGAGGACGAGCAGGACGAGCGCGAAGAGAACCCAGCCGACGTCACGCCGGCGGGCAGCGATCCTCAGGTCAGTGGTGGGCGCCGCGACGGCGGCGGCCGGCGACCACGAGGGTGCCACCGCCGGCGACGAGCGCGATGCCGACCACGGAGATGCCGGCGACGTCGGCGCCGGTGAACGGCAGGCTGCCGCTGGAGCCGGGGTCACCCGTCCCGGCGACGGCGGCCTTCGACGTGGACTCGCCCTTGACCGCGACGGTCACCGTGGTGGTCGCGGCGACGGGCGCCTTCGACGTCGAGGTGCCGAGCACGCTGACCGGCAGCGTGGGCGGGTTGCTGGAGACGGACGGGTCGACCGAGGAGGCCGCGGCGATGTGCGGCGCACCCGGGGCCGCAGCGGCAGGCGAGGCGAGCGCGAGCGCACCCGCGGTGGCCACGGCGGCGACGCCGGCGCCGGCGAGGCCGAGCGCGACGCGGGTGTTGGTGACCTGCATGGTGGAACCCCCGAGAAGATCATGGGCGGAAGGGACGTCGTCCCGTCTGCGGATGGGTGGCGGCCTTCGCGTGTGTGCAGACTAACGTCGCCGCCAGCGCGGCGTCACGCACGGTGACCCAATGAGGGGTGTCGTCGCCTCTTCGGTCCCGTCGCACCCGGACTGACTACGCCGGACGGGTGCGTCGGGCTTTGCCAGACTGCGGCCATGGGCCTCCCCGACGGCTTCGCGCCGCATCCCGAGGGCGGTTCGTTCCTCGAGACGTGGCGGTCGAGCGCCCGCGTCCCCCGCGGTCGCGACGTCGTCACGGCCATCGGCTTCCACCTCGAGCCGGGGGAGCGCTCGCGCTGGCACCGCGTGCGTGGGGCTTCGGAGCTGTGGGTGTGGAACGGCGGCGGCCGGCTGCGGCTGCGGCTCGGCGGCGACGGCGCCGAGCCGGCGGAGGTCTCCGAGGTCGTGCTCGGGCCGGGCGGTCAGCACCTCGTACGACCGGGGGAATGGCAGGCAGCCTCGCCCGTGGATGCCGCGGTCACCGTCGCCTGCGTCGTCTCGCCGGGCTTCGACTTCGCCGGGTTCGAGCTTGCTTCGCCGGGCTGGGCTCCGGGCGGGCTCCGGTCTGATTGACGAGGCGGCTGGACAAGCATCGGGTCGGCAGTCACTTTCGAGGCACGCCGATCGGGGATGGGCGGCTGTCCCCTGTTCGGCCTACCGTCGCTACGGAAGGTGAAATTGGCTCGCCTGGTTGGGCTACCTTCTGGCCATTGACGGTCTGGACACCGACCTGATCCAAGACTTCGTCGGGACCGGGACATTCGGCACACCATCCGAGATCGGAA
>CAJCIY010000177.1 GCA_903970495.1 Candidatus Melainabacteria bacterium
CGGCTACGAGGCACTCGTCCGGTGGGACCATCCACGGCGCGGCATGCTGGCTCCGCTCGAGTTCCTCGACGTCGCCGAGTCGGCCGGCCTGCTGCCCGCGATCACCCAGGTCGTCCTCCGGACGTCGCTGGTGGCACTCGCGCGGCTCGCCGAGGTCGACTCCCAGCTGACGGTCGCGATCAACGTCGGGGCCGGCGACCTGCTCGACGACAACCTCCCCGACACCGTCGCAGCCCTGCTGCAGGGCCACGACGTCCGGCCCGACCGGCTCGTCGTCGAGGTCAACGAGAACATCGTCCTCACCGACCCGGAGCGGATGATCACCGTCCTGGAGCAGCTGCGGGCGCTGGGGATCCGGACGGCGCTCGACGACTACGGCACCGGCATGTCGAGCCTGAGCTACCTCCGCCGGCTGCCGCTCGACGAGCTGAAGATCGACCGCAGTCTGCTCTCCGAGCTGGAGACCGACGCCGCGAGCGCCCTGATCGTCGCGTCGACGGTCCAGCTCGCGCACGGTCTGGGCCTGCGCGTGGTGGTCGAGGGGGTCGAGGAGGCCTCGGAGGCAGCGCTGCTCGCCGCGATGGGGTGCGACACCGTGCAGGGCTGGCTGATCGGGCATCCCGTGGACATCGACGAGGCGCTGGACCGCCTCCGCGCGTCCCGGTCGACAGCGGCCGGCGACCGGCGGGCAGACGCCGGTCCGTAGTCCCGCGTCGCCCGGCGTGCGTGCGTTCCGAGGTCGCGCTACGGCATCAGGTACGAATCGCGTGCGCGCTGATGTCGACGGCGAGGTAGCGCCCGGCCATGCCCTTCATCTTGGTGATGCCGTGGGCGTAGCGGTCGACCGTGCCGGTCGCGCGCAGGGTGAGGCCCGACGCGTCGGCGCGGGACTCGACGACGGTCAGCTCGACCGGAGCGCTGGTGCCGCGCGCCGTGATCTCACCGCGGAGCACCCACTGACCGCCCTGCTCCAGGAGCTCGGTGGAGCGGAACGTGATCTCGGGGTTGGCCTCGGCGTGCAGGAAGCTCGCCGACTTCACCTGGGCGTCCCGCTTGGGGTTCGCGGACTCGAAGCTCTGGGCCGATGCGGAGGCGCTGACCTGCGAGGCGGTCACGGGCTCGGTGACCACGATCTCGCCCGACGTCACCGCGAAGCTGCCCTTGACGGTCCCGTTGCCGAACAGGTGCTTGGCGCTGAACCCGATCGTCGACGTCGAGGGCTCGACGCGGTACGTACCGGCGGCCGGTATCTCGACCGTGCTGGTGGTGGGGGCGGTCATGTGAGGTCCTCAGGGTCAGCGGCGGCCTGAACGCCACCGAGCGGGTACTTGCGCGAGCAAGGATCACGGTAACGCCTAGTCCTTGCGTACGCAAGCAGCTCGGGCGCATCATGCCGAGGTGACGAAGCAACCGCCGCTGGACGCCGACGAGGAGCTGCTCTGGCGCTCCCTGCTCCGCCTGACGATCCTGCTCCCGCGGCTCCTGGACGAGGACCTGCTCGCCGGCTCGGGGCTCTCCCTCACGGAGTACGCGGCGCTCATGAACCTGTCCGAAGCCCCCCGGCGACAGCTTCGGATGACCGAGCTCGCGACCGCGACCGCCCTGTCGGCCAGCAGGATCACCCGCCTCGTCGCCGGCCTGCAGCAGCAGGGCCTCGTCACCCGGGAGCGCTGCGCCGCCGACGCCCGCGGCACCACGGCAACCCTCACCTCGCAGGGCCTGGCGCGCCTCAAGGCCGCGTACCCCTGTCATCTCGCCAGCGCGCGACACCGGGTCCTGTCACACCTCGGACCACGCCAGGTCGCGACGACCGCCGCTGCGCTGCACGCCGTGGTCGCCGCCGGTGACCGCTGACCGGACCGCGGGGGGCATGCCGTCCCGCAGTGGGCACACCCTGCTGGTGCGCATCCCGCTGAGGTCCGGTCCTGCTCCGATCCGGGCGCTGGTGCGAGCAGGTCTCCTCGGACCGCGGCTCGTGGTGAGACCGGGACAGCAGTGGACGCAGCGGCGGTTCCGGGCGCGGGTCTCGGGAGATCCCTCGGGTGCCCCGGACTGGGTACGCGACGTCGCGACCGTCGGCGCGGGCGGCGGGTGGTTCGAGCCCGACGGCGTCGTGTGGCGGGTCCACGGCGACCTGTCGACGCTCGCCGGTGGGGTCGCCGCGCTGCTCGGGCAGGCGTCGCACCCCCTGGCGGTCGCCGGCGTCGAGGGCCACAGCGCGTACCGCGACGACCCGTGGAAGCGCCTCGCCGGGACGGCCCGGTGGCTGGTGCTCGTGACCTTCGGGTCGGCGGAGCTCGCGGAGCGGGAGTCGGCCCGGGTACGCGGGATGCACCGCCGCGTCGTGGGCACCGCGGTCGACGGCCGGGCGTACGCGGCCTCCGACCCTGTGCTGCTGCGGTGGGTGCACCTGGCCTTCACCGACGCGTTCCTGCACGGGCAGCTCGCGGTCGGCGCCGACCTGCGCCGCCGCTTCGGCCGGCGCTGGCCGGACGCGTACGTCGCCGACTGGGCGCGCTCGGCTCGGGAGCTCGGGGCGACCGACCTGCCCGGCACCGAGGCGGAGCTCACCGACGCGATCGCCGCCGCCGCTCCGGCGCTCGAACCGGTCCCCGAGGGGTTGCGGTCGTTCCTGCTCGGACCGCCGGGGCTCGACGTCTCGGAACGGGCGTTCTACGCGACGCTGGCGCGCGCCGGGTCGTTGCTGGTGCACCCCGTCCTGGCCGACCTCGCCGGCGTACCAGGCCGGGACCGGTCGGGCGCCCGGGGTCGGGCGGAGCTGCTGGGGGTGCGTGTCGAGCTGGCCGGCATGCACCTGCTGCTCGGGCGCTACAGCCCGTCCGAGGCCGCCGCCCGCTTCCGGCTGGGCCTCGGCCCGCAGCCGGACTGGCTCTGAGCTCGGCCGGCGGACCTGCCAGAGGGTTGGTGTCGCGGCCTGCGGCGGACCGTGGTCGGTCACCGATGTCGCGTCCGGCGACCTCCTCGTCGGCGAGCTGTCGTGGCGGTACGCGAGCAGCACCTGCGCTCGGCGCTGCTACGAGGGCCTGTTCGTCAGTCAGCAGCAGTACGACGAGGCACTGCGGGCCAGGGCGCGGCGCGGCTGGTCGCCCTAGAGACCATGCAGCGTGAGGTGCTCGGCCTCGGCCGCCAGCGGGGCGACCAGCGTCGCGACCTCGGCCGGCAGCGGGTCGCCGTCCGGCCCCCACACGAGCAGCAACGCGCCGGCCGCCGGCGCGCCCGGGCCGGCCGAAGGGAACGGCACGGCGACGCAGGGCGCGGGGACGAGGTCGGGAGCGTCGTCCCACCGCGTCGCCGCGGTCGGGACCGGGATGCTGCCCCTTCCGACGGCACCCTGACGCATTGCGAGGCACAGCGCCTCGTTGCCGGGCAGCAGCAGCCGGGCGCGTCCCGTGCGCTCCCAGGTGCTCATCCCGAGGCAGTCCGCGAGGACGGCGCAGTCCTCGACACTGAGGTAGAGGCCGACGCAGTCGGCACCGGTGGTGCGGATCGCCCGCGACATCAGCCGGGAGCGGCCGGCCGGTGCCAGCGCACCGACGTCGCCGCTCGTGCGCCGCTGGGCGATCCGCTCGCGCAGCGCGGGCGAGAGCAGCGCCTGCAGCGAAGCCTGGCGCGGGACGTAGGACAGCACCTCTTCGAGCACCGAGAGGTCCAGCTCGTCGCTCTGGACGGCGAGCCCGGCCTTCTCACCGAGGTCGTCGTCGACCTCGAGTGCGTCGGCCACGATCCGCTGCCACGGCGCCGGGCCGGGCGGCAGCGCATCGCCCCAGAAGTTCTGCAGCACCTCGGCGACCGCGACGACGCGCTCGTGCGTGCGGTCGTGACCAGGGGATGTCACGCGGCCTCCCGGAGCGTGAGGGTGTCGGCGGGCACGACCCCGTCTGCTAGAAGCCGGCACCAGCGTAGGGCAGATCTGCTGACGAGCACGGACCTTCGAGCTCGACTGCGCGACGAGCACGGTCCCGAGGTGGGTTCGCCGTCCTCGTGGGGGAGAGCCTCCACCCGACGTCGTCTCCCCGAGCGACACCAGCCCGGAAAGGTCCGCCATGCCCGACACCACCCGCCGCCACGGCCTGTCCGCCATCCCGCGGAGCCGCGGGGCGCTCACCGGCTTCCTGCTCCTCGCGCTCGGCGCCTGGGGTGCGCTCATCCCCTTCGTCGGCACGTACTTCCACTACGACTACACGCCGACCTCCCACTGGACCATGACCTCGGCCCGGTTCTTCCTCGAGGTCGCGCCCGGGGTCGTCACCGCTGTCGGCGGCCTCCTGCTGCTGACGAGCGGCAACCGCTTCTCCGCCAGCTTCGGCGGGTACGCGGCTCTCGCCGCCGGCGCCTGGTTCGTCGTCGGCCCGCTCCTCGCGCCGCTGTTCCGGACCGGCTATCTCGGCACCCCGACCGGCGGCAAGACGCAGGTCGCGGTCGAGCAGATCGGCTTCTTCTTCGGCCTCGGCGGCGTCATCGTGCTGCTGGCCGCGTTCGCGCTCGGCCGGCTCAGCGTCGTGGGCGTCCGGGACGTCGCGGTCGCCGAGCGGCGGGCCCGCGCCCGGCACGACGAGGACGCGACGACCGACGCGGCCCCGCCGCGTACCAGCCGGCACCGCCGTCCCACCCCCGACGGCCGGCCGGTGGACGACGAGGCCGGAGCCGTCCGAGCCGACGAGGTGTCCTAGCGCTACGTTCGTCCCAGCCCACCGTCTCTTTCACAGGCGGCGGGCAAGGCCCTCGCCCCGGTTTCGCCACCGGGACGGGGGCCGCTCGCGTTCCGCTGGACCCACCCGGTGCGCGGATGCCGAGCCTCGGCGTGAGCCCTTCGGACGTTCAGTTCGGGACGGGAGGGGCCGATCACAGCGGCATGCCCGGCGTGCGCGTGCCCGCGACGGAGGCCAGGCGCCTCCTGACCTCGTGGTGGGCGTTCTGCCTCGTGCTGCTCGTGCTCGCAGGCCTGGCCGGGGCGGCGCTCGTCGGCGTGGACGCGCAGGACCGCCACCAGCGCAGCCGCGCAGCGGTGTCGGAGGCCCAGCTCATCTCGCAGGCCACGGCGGCCCGCGACCTCGGCGGAGACACCGTCACCCACGCGCTCACCTCGGACGAGCTCGACAACCTGTCGGGCGACGTGACGCAGCTGGAGAACGGCGGCAACGTCCTCGGCCTGAGCGTCTTCCGGCTCGACGGCACCCCGATCTTCCGCGAGGGGGCGCG
>CAJCIY010000178.1 GCA_903970495.1 Candidatus Melainabacteria bacterium
GCCTCCAACGAGCTGCACATCGAACCGCCGATCACGCTGCAGCCCAGGGACTTCCGCCGCTATCCCGAGCCGACGGCCGCGGATCTGCGGACGGCGCTCGCGTCCCGCTTCGGGCTGCTCGACCAGCAGGTCGTCGCCTCGCCCGGCTCGGTCGCGCTGTGCCGGTTGCTGATCGACACCGTCTGCGACCCGGGCGACGAGGTGGTGTTCGCCTGGCGGTCGTTCGAGGCGTACCCGCTGCTCACCCGGCTGGCCGGCGCGGTGCCGATGGAGGTGCCGCTGACCGCGGGCGGCGAGCACGACCTCCCGGCGATGGCGGCGGCGGTGACCGACCGGACCCGGCTCGTCTTCGTCTGCACGCCGAACAACCCGACCGGGCCGACGATCTCGCGGGAGGCGTTCGAGGCGTTCCTGGCCGCGGTGCCGGCCGACGTCCTCGTCGTGCTCGACGAGGCGTACGTCGAGTTCGCCGGCGGCTGGAACGGGTTGCCGCTGTTGGGTTCCCACCCGAACCTGCTGGTGCTGCGAACCTTCTCCAAGGCGTACGGGCTGGCCGGTGCGCGGGTCGGCTGGGGCGCGTGCGATCCGGCGCTGGCGTCCCTGCTGCGCTCGGCCCAGGTGCCGTTCGCGGTAGCGCAGCCCTCGATCGAGCTGGCGGTCGCCGCGCTGGAGCACGACCTGACGCCGCGCGTCGCCGAGATCGTCGGCCGCCGGGACGCGTTCGTCAGCTGGCTGCAGGAGTGCGGCATGACGGTGCCCGCCGCCTGCGGCAACTTCGTGTGGCTGCCGGTCGGCGTCGACGCGGTGCCGATCGCGCGGGCGCTCGCCGCCCGCGACGTCCTGGTCCGGCCGTTCGACGGCGAGGGCATCCGCGTGACGATCGGCGATGAGACCGACATGACGATGCTCCGGGCGGCGCTCGACCCGTTGCTCGCCGAGGACCTGGTGGAGGCCTGATGCCCTACTACCGGAGCGTCGGGTCGGTCCCCGCCAAGCGGCACACCCAGTTCCGCCGCGACGACGGCTCGCTGCACGCCGAGGAGCTGATGGGTGCCGACGGGTTCTCGGCCGAGAGCGCCCTGCTCTACCACCTGCACCCGCCCACGGCGCTGGTCTCGGCTGAGGTCGTCCCGGGGCCCGCCGACTCGCTGGCCACCGCAGAACCCCTGCTGCCACGGCACTTCCGCACCCACTCGCTCGCCGTCGGCGGCGACCTCGTCACCGGGCGGCGGCTGCTAGCGGGCAACGGCGACGTCCGGATCTCGTACGCCGCGGCCGCCGGGGACTCGCCGCTCTTCCGCGACGCGGTCGGTGACCAGCTGGTCTTCCTCGAGTCCGGCGAGGCGGTGCTCGAGTCGGTCTTCGGCGTGCTGCCCGTACGCGCCGGCGACTACGTCGTGGTGCCGGCCGGCGTGACGCACCGGTGGACGACGGTCGGCTGCCGGGCCCTCGTGGTCGAGGCGGTCGGCTCGCACGTGACGCCGCCCGACCGCTACCTCTCGCCGCGGGGCCAGCTGCTCGAGGGCGCGCCCTACTGCGAGCGCGACCTGCGCGGACCGACCGAGCCGCTGCTCGTGCCGGACGGTCCTGCCGAGGTCCTGGTACGTCGCCGGTCGGGGACCGGCACCAGCCTCACCCGGTACGGCTACGCCCACCACCCGTTCGACGTCGTCGGCTGGGACGGCTGCCTCTACCCGTGGGCGCTGTCGGTGCACGACCTGCAGCCGCTGGCCGGTGCGGTCCACCAGCCGCCGCCGATCCACCAGACCTTCGCCGGCAAGGGCTTCGTCGTCTGCACGTTCGTACCGCGGGTCGTCGACTGGCACCCGGACGCCGTGCCCGCGCCGTACAACCACAGCAACGTCGGATCCGACGAGGTGCTCTTCTACGTCGACGGCTCCTTCGCCTCGCGGACGGGCTCGGGCATCGGCGTCGGGTCGATCTCGCTGCACCCGGCGGGCTTCGTCCACGGCCCGCAGCCGGGTGCGGTCGAGCGTTCGCTCGGTGTGCCGCGCGTCGACGAGCTGGCGGTCATGGTCGACACCTTCGCGCCGCTGCAGCTCGCGCCCGCGGCGGCGGAGTGCGAGGACGAGGCTTACGCCTGGAGCTGGGCCCGCGGCTGATCTCGGTGAGGACGGGTCAGCCTTCCTGACCGACGTCGGTCCCTGCGGTGAGTGCGGTCACGCCCTCGACGCCGCAGAGCTCACCGTCGGTGTCGCCCGGCTGGAACGGGAGGAGAAGGGCCGCGGTCTCGTCAGGTGGGGTGATCCGCAGGTAGGCAACCGGCGAGCAGCTCACCGTCGGCCCGTAGCCCTCGCCGTCGAGGAACGAGAACCCGGCGGATGCGGCGGCGCCGGGAGCCAGCGTGACGGTGTGCGGTCCGGGGTCCCGGAAGAGGTAGGACTGACCGCGCGGCACCACGGTGGGGGAGAGCTGCTTGGTCGAGGTCAGAAGTCCGACGCCGGGATACCCGTACAGGGTGCAGGTGACGGATCCGGTGTTTGTGAGCACGATCGCGATGCCGGCGTGGCTTGCGCCTCCGGGTGCGCCCCTCGCCGACACCGTAAGCTGCGAGGTGTGGCAGCGGCCGCCGGCGACGGCGGCGGTCGGGTTTGCCACCGTCTTCGTGACCGTCGGTGCCGCGGCCGTCGCGGTGACCGTGACCGATGTCGACGTCGAGGTGCCCGCCGCCGCCGTGGCGGGTGGCGCGGCCGCCTTCGTCGCCCCGCACGCCGTCGTCGCGGCCAGGACCGCCGCCCCTCCGATGATCAGCCGTACCCGCATGCGTTCCTCTCGTCGTCCCCCCTCCCGGACGCCCCGACCCGCTACCGGGTTGCATGCCTACGGTGAGCGACATGACGGGATATGTGTCGCGCCAACCGCTCGGCGCACGGGTATCGCTCTACGACTTCCAGGTCGACCGGGTCGACCTGGCCGGCGAGGCCCTGCGGTTGCTGGGGACACCGGCCGGCCCGGTGCTCGACGTCGGGTGCGGGTTAGGCCAGTACGTCGACCGGCTCACCGCGGCGGGGCTGACGGCGTTCGGTCTGGACGAGTCCGCCGCGATGGCCCGGCACGTACGCGGTGACGCCGGTGCGCTGCCGGTCGCCGACGGCGCGTGCGGGGCCGCGCTGGCGATGCACATGCTCTACCACGTGGCGGACCTCGCGGCAGCCGTACGCGAGCTGCGACGGGTGGTCCGGCCCGGCGGCGTCGTGCTCGCCAGCACCAACGACCTCGACGACAAGTCCTCGCTGTACGCGTTGTTCGAGGAGGTGGACTTCGGGATCGCAGCGCGCTTCACCCTCGCCGACGACGCGGTGTTGCGAGAGTCGTTCGACGAGGTCGTGCTCCACCGATGGGTGCGCGAGATCGTCGTGCCAGTGCCCGAGCCGCTGGATGCGTACCTGGCCTCGGTCGGCCTGCCCCGTGAGATCGAGCAGCTCGGACGGCAGCGCGTACGCGCCGCGATCGAGGCTTCCGGAGCGTTCCGCACCACGAGCGTCGTCGGGATCTTCGCCTGCCGCTGATCCGAGGAGAGCGATGTCGGGCCGGTGACAACCCGCTGAGCTGCACCGCGGTCTAAGGGGGTGTGATGAGGGAGGGGTCCGCGCGTGACTTCGACGACTTCGTCGGCGGTGCGCTCCCCGGACTGATCCGGTTCGCCCATGTCCTCTGCGGTCGGGCCGACCTCGCCGAGGACCTGGTGTCGGCTGCGTTGCTGCGCTCGTGGCGTGCCTGGGACCGCGTCGAGGAGCCCGGCCCGTTCGTCCGCCGGGTGATCGTCAACCAGCACCTGTCGTGGTGGCGGCGGACGAGACGGTCGGCCGTCCTCGAGCGGACGACCGGCGAGGCGCCGGACGACATGGCGCGGTGGGACGAGCGCGACCGCATGTGGCGGGCGCTCGGGGCCCTGCCGGCCCGGCAGCGCGCGGTCCTGGTGCTGCGCTACTACGAGGACCTGTCGGAAGCGGAGATCGCGAGGGTCATGGGAACCTCCACGGGCACGGTCAAGAGCCACGCCTCGCGGGGGCTGCGCCGGCTCGCGCTGCTGCTGACGACGGACTCCCCGGATGTGGTCGGTGACACCCGTGGCTGACCTGGAGCGCTCGCTGCGCGACGCACTGCGGGATGACCGGTGGGCGCTGCCCGCAAGGCCGGACGAGGCCCGCCGGCTGCGGACGGCCGCACGGATCCAGCGGATGCGGCGACGGGCGGTGGTCGCCGTCGCGTGCGTAGCTGCCGTCGTGGCGGTCAGCGTCCCGTTCGCGCTCGCCGGCCACGGCGGCCGGGCGAGCCTCACGACGTCGCCCCCCGCGCCGTCCGGCACCAGGTCGCTGGTTCCGTCCGGTACGGCGTCGCTCGTCCCCTCGGGCACCGCGCTGCCGCCACCAGGTGGCGACTTCCCGGCGAGCGTGTACCCGCAACCGGTCCGCGCGTCGGGTGCCGGCTCGATCAGCGGGTGCCCTGACCCGGAGGGCCTGCAGCGGCCGGTCGTCCGCACCCGCGCGGAGGTTGTCGCGGCGCTCACACAGCTCGCACGCGGCACGTCCGCCCCGCTCGACGACGAGCTGACGGGCCTGGACCGCGCCGAGTGGTCGCAGTACGCCGCGTCCCGCCGCTACGCCGGACCGGCCGGCTCGGTGACAGTCCTGTACGCCGCGCCGCTGCTGGCCGGCGGCTTCGGCGCATACGGCCCGCCCGACCTGGCGGGTGCGGTCAGCACGGCCTGCGGCGCGATGACGGCGGCGGACTCGTACGCGGCGGTCGAGGGGCCGGCCGGCGAGCCGGCGCTGCAGGAGGTCGTGCTCTTCGTACGCCGCGGCGGCCGGCTGCTCGCGTACGCCGAGTACCCGTAGCCGGCGCGTCCTTCGAGCCGCTGCCGATCGGCTGGCCGTGGACCGGGCTCGAGTTGCGGCGAGTACACGCCGCGCGCGGCGTGTCACGGGCAACTCGCCGCAACTCGGCGGGAAGCCGGGCAGCTCAGTCGGTCGGGCGGGAGCGCAGCCGCTTGGTCTCGCCCCGCTGCTTCTTGGCGGTGATCCGCCGCTCGACCGCACCGCGTGAGGGCCGGGTCGGCCGGCGGGCGGGCGCGGGCGGTGCGGTCGCGTCGTCCAGGAGCGCACCGAGGCGGGCGCGCGCGGCCTCGCGGTTGCGCAGCTGCGAGCGCTCCTCCTGCGACACCAGCGTCAGCCGGCCGTCGACCAGCCGCGAGCCGAGCCGCTGGGAAGCCCTGTGCCGCAACCACTCCGGCCAGCCCGACTGCGCGAGGTCGAAGGTCAGCTCGACCCGGCTGTCGGTGGTGTTGACGCCCTGACCGCCCGGCCCCGACGACCGCGAGAACCGCCACGACAGCGCCGCGTCGGGGATCTCCCACCTCACTCGGTGACCTGCCCGCCGGCCAGGTGCAGCTTCCGGTCGACCGCGACGGCGTCCAGCAGCCGGCGGTCGTGCGAGACCAGCAGCAACGTCCCCGCGTACGTCTCCAGCGCCTGCTCCAGCTGCTCGATCGCCGGCAGGTCGAGGTGGTTGGTCGGCTCGTCGAGGACGAGGACGTTGGTGCCGCGGGACATCAGCAGCGCCAGCCCCGCGCGGGTCCGCTCGCCGGGCGAGAGCGAGGACGCCGCCCGGATCGCCCGGTCGCCCCGGAGCCCGAACTTCGCGAGCAGCGTGCGGGCCTCCTCGGGCAGCAGGTCGGCTTGCTCGCGCAGCACGTCGCTGACCGAGGCCCCGCCCGAGAACAGCCGCCGGGTCTGGTCGAGCTCCCCGACCACGACGCCGGAGCCCAGGACCGCGGACCCGGCCTCCGGTGAGAGCCGCCCGAGCAGCAGCGCCAGGAGCGTCGTCTTGCCACTGCCGTTGGGACCGAGGATCGCGACCCGGTCGCCGCCCCGCAGGTCGAGATCGACCGGGCCGAGCACGAAGCCGCCGCGGCGCACGGTCGCCCCGCGCAGCGTCGCGACGACGTCACCGGACCGCGGCGCCGCAGGCAGCTCGAGCCTCAGCTCCCACTCCTTGCGCGGCTCCGCGACCGCGTCGGCGTCGAGCCGGTCGAGCCGGGTCTCCAGCGACCGCACCTTGCCCGCGGCCGAGGTCGCCGACTCGAGGCGGGAGCCCTTCACGTTCTTGTCGCCGTCCTTGGCCCGGCGCTGCGCGCGGACGGCGCCACGCACCGACAGCTCGCGGACCGACTGCATCTGCCCGGCCAGGCCGGCCCGCTTGTCCGCGTACGCGTCGTAGTCCTCGCGGGCGTGCCGCCGGGCGACCGCCCGCTCCTCGACGTACGCGTCCCACCCACCGTCGTAGCGGCGGGCGAC
>CAJCIY010000179.1 GCA_903970495.1 Candidatus Melainabacteria bacterium
CGTCGGCCCCCGCCTGTATGCGCAGCCCTCGAGCTCCGCGCAGTCGGTCGCGAACGGTGGGAGCTTCCAGAAGGTCGCGCTGGTCGCGTCGACCGACACCGACGGCGGCTGGTCGGGGACGACGAACAGCTACACCGTCGCCACCGCCGGCACGTTCGACATCAACGGGCAGATCGCCTACGCCACCGGCGGGAGCTCCGGGAACTCGTACGTCGGGATCTACGTCAACAGCCAGGCGATCGGGATGGACTCCGTCGCGTTCGCGAACGACCCCTACTGCCGGCTGCAGTGCACGGCGACCGGGATCTACCTGCCCGCCGGCGCCGTCGTCGACCTGCGGGTCTACCAGGCGTCCGGCGCGGCCCGTTCGCTCGGCACGAACACGCCAGCAGCGGCGGACGTCCCCGCGGTGTCGTTCTCGATGGTCTGGCGGGGTGTCGGATGAGCGACAGGATCCCGCTCCGCGCGTCGCTCGCGATCGTGCTGCTGCTGCGGCGTCCCGACTGGCCGCACCGCATCGCGCCGCCGCGGATCATCGTCGGCGTCATCGCAGCGGGGAGCGCCGGGCTCGGCCTGATCCTCATGTTCGAAGACGCGCACCGGACCACGGGGCCGACGTTCCGGGTGATGTCCCAGTGGGGTCGCGACGTCGGTTTCCACGCCCACCCGATGGCTGTCTGGGGGATGGCGTTCCTCGCCGCATCCCTCGTCACCGCCGCCGGCCTGGTCCTGCTGATGCCAGTGCTGTCCGGCGTGGGAGTGACGCTGCAAGCGTCCCTGCTCGGCCTGTACGACTCGGGCGCGTGGGTCGGCACCGCGATCCGCGGCCACTCTGCGGCGCATCCCGGGCACGGGACCGTCGGCCCGATCATCGGCGGGCCGTCGTTCAGCGGCCCGCTGATCCTGCTGCTCACCACCGTCTGGTGGGTGCTGTCCGCGGGAGCTCTGCTATCGATCCGCCACGACAAGCCGTGGCCGTTCCGGTGACGGTCGCCGCGGCCGCGTGGGGCGCGGGCGCCGGGACCGTCACCGCAGCCGTGCAACTCGCCCGCCACGTCGAGGCGGGCGGTCACATCACCCCCGGCGAGATCTCGCTGTTCGGGATCGCCGGGCCGATCCTGTCCGCGATCAGCGTCGCGCTGATCTACAAGTGGCGGCAAGAAGTGTCTCCGCCCAGCCCACCCCCGAGCGCGGTCCACCGCCGACGTCGGCGCGCGTTACCCACCGACCCGGCCGAGCTCGCGCAGCTCGAGGCGCGCGTCCACGCGGCCAGGGTCCACGCGGAACGGCAGGAGGACGCGTGAGCGACTTCATCGACATCTCCTCGCACAACGGGCCGGTCGACTGGGCCGCGTACCAGGCAGCCGGGCACAGTCGCGTCGCGGTCAAGGCGACCGAAGGTTCGACCTACACGTGGGGGGGCTACGCCGACGCGGTCCGCGCGGCCAGCGCCGCCGGCCTCGAGGTGTGGGCGTACGACTTCGACCGGGGGCTCGGCGACGCCGGTTACTTCCTCGCCGCCTGCGCGTCCGACGGCGTGATGGACCTCCTCGACGGGATCGTCCTCGACTTCGAGGCGACCGCTACCGCAGCGGACGGCACCGCGTTCATGAGCGCCGTCGAAGCGGCGAACACCGGGAAGCGGCTCCTCGTCTACTCGGGCGCCTCCTACCTCGCCGAGCGACGACTGCCGTACCGGCCGGGCTGGGAGTGGTGGTGCGCCGCCTATACCGCCGAGCTGCCCGCACCCCCTGCCGGCTGGCCGCCGGCGTCGTTTTGGCAGTTCACCGACAACGCGACCGGGCCGTGGATCAGCGGCCCGGTCGACCTGAGCCACGACCTCACGCCCGCACCCACGCCGACCCCTGCACCGACCCCGCTACCCGTCCACCAGGAGGACGTCATGGGACTCACCGTGCTCTACGCCGACAAGCCCGGCCAGCCGCACGTCGGCGTCATCGACGGGCATGTCATCTGCCCGCTCGAGGCGGAGACCGAGACAGCGATGGTGAAGGCGGGCGCGCCGATCATCCCGGTGCCGCTCGCGCAGCACCAGGCGCTGCAGAACCTGGCCGGCCAGTGAGCGCCGTCCGCCAACTGCTCCGCGAAGCGCTCGACGCCCTGCTGTCGTTCGCCCGGTTCGTCTACCAGCGGGAGCCGGCGCGCGTCGCCGGTCTCGCTGGCAGCGTCGTGCTGTGGCTGCTGCTGCACCTCGGGTTCAACCTCAGCCTGGCGGACGCGTTTGCGCCGGCAGCGGCGGCGTGGCTGCTCGCCGAGCTCGTCCGCGGCCAGGTCACGCCGACTGCGAGCACCGCGCTCACGTTCGCCCCAAGCCTGCTGGTTTCCTCGCGCCCGTCCCGACTGGACCTGCTCCCCGACCCGCACCCGACGGGGAAGCGCACCGGCGCGGTCATCCGACACGACGAGCGGGACTTCACCCCCGACCGGCTCACCCCGTCCGCCAGCGACGTGTCCCGGCTCTGGCAGACGATCCGCGCCGCCCTGTGCGTGATGCTGCTCAACGACCGGCTCGGTGACTGCACCATCGCCGCGCTGCTGAAGCTGTACGCGATCCTCCTGACCATCGCTGGGCAGCCGATCCCCGACAACCTGCTGACCGACGCGACCGCGCTGGAGTTCTACGAGAAGATCGACGGCTACCGGCTCGGTGTCCCCTCGACCGACAGGGGCGGTGACCTGCAGACCGTCCTGACGTACGCGCAGAAGACCGGCGTGAACGGGGTCAAGCTCGGCCTGTTCGCGAGCATCCCCACCGGCAACCTCGCGAAGATCAAGGCGACGCTGCGGGCGAAGGGCGCGCTCTACTCGGCGCTGGACCTGCCCGACGACTACGCCGAGCTCGGGTTCCGCTGGGTGTTCCACCGTGGTGATCCGCCGGACGCGTCCGAGGGGCACTGCGTCGTGCTGGTGATGCTCGCTGGCCGGTTCTTCGCGCTCACGTGGGGCGGTGTCGCGACGGTCTCGCAGGAGTTCCTGACGACCTACTTCGTGCAGCACTTCGCGATCGACGGGCTCGCCGCATGAGCCAGGCCGGCCACCTCGAGGTGTACCCGTCCGGGACCGGCTACCGGTGGCGACGTCGACTCGACGGGAAGGTAGTCGACCGGTCCGACCACGTGTACGCGACCGCGTGGACCGCCGCACGAGGCGCGCGACGGGCATGCCCCGGCGTCGTCGGACCGCCCGTGCGTACCCGCCGATGAGCGATGTCGGCCTCGAGGTCGGCGCGGTCGGCCTGCAGGTGTACGCCACACCCCACCCCGACCCGGACCTCGACCCCGAACCCGCCGCGCTGACGCTCGTCGCCAAGGCCAGGACGTCGATCGTCATGTCCGCCTACGCGTTCACCCTCGCGCCGCTCGCCGCCGCCCTGGTCGCCGCGAAGGGCCGCGGCGTGGCCGTCACCGTCGTGCAGGACGCCACCGAGTACGCGGCCGCGGGGTCGCAAGGCCCGGCGCTGCTCGCCGCCGGAATCGACCTGCGGGTGTGGGGCGGCGCGTACAACCTCAACCACGAGAAGGTCCTCGTCGTCGACGGCGCCGTCTGCTGGACCGGCTCCTACAACTGGTCGACGACTGCCGAGCGGGCGAACCGTGAGGTCGCGACCGTCGTGACCGGCGCGAAAGTCCGCGCCGTGCTCGCGCCGCTGCTGACCGCTCAGATCATGGCCACCTACGCGGCCGGCGCCATCCCAGCTAGCACTTCAAGGAGCCTGCCATGACGCGTCGGCGTCCCGTCGCGCTGCTCACCGCGGCGATCCTCACCGTGCTCGGTGGGAGCGTCGCCGCGATCGCCGCCAGCAGCACCCCCACCCCCACGGTGGGGATGCCCGCAGGTGGGATCTTCGGCGCGGCCAGCGTCTGGGATCAGCCCGTCAGCGCCGCCCCCGTCGCCCCGACCAGCGCGGCGATGGTGAAGGACCTGGTCGCGCACATCAGCGACCGGTACGGCGGCGTCGCCGCGTTCAACGCCCACTCCTTCCCGAACGCCTTCTACACCGCCACCACGGGCACACCGACGGTCGACGTCGGCTTCAACGACTGCCAGAACAAGGGGGCGGAGCCCGCAGGTCTCGCCGCGCAGTTCGCCGGCGTGCCGATCCCCGCCGATGCCGTCCCCGCCGCCGGGACAGACAGCGAACTGAGCGTCTGGTCGCCGTCCACCGACCAGCTGTGGGAGCTGTGGGAAGCGCGGCACACCGCGCAAGGCTGGTCGGCGTGCTGGGGCGGCCGGATCGACCACGCCAGCACCAGCATGGGCGCGTTCCCGGCCGGCTACGGCGCCAGCGCATCAGGGCTCGCGGAGTCCGGTGGGACCGTCGAACTGTCCGAGATCCGCGCCGGGGTGATCGACCACGCCCTCACCCTCGACATCCCCGACACCGCCACCGACTACGTGTCGCCGGCGAACCGGACCGACGGGGGCGACACCGACCCCACCGCGATCCCCGAAGGGACCCGGCTGCGGCTCGACCCGACCATCGACGTCGACGCGATCCCCGGTCTCACCCCCATCGGCCGGATCATCGCCCACACCGCGCAGACGTACGGGTTCATCGTCACCGACAGCAGCGGCGCGGTAGCGGTGACCGGCGAGTCCGGCGTCGAGCAGCAGGCGCAGACCGGCGTCGACCCGTGGGCCGCGCTCGAACTGGGCGTCCCCGACTACCAGATCCTGCAGGACTTCCCCTGGTCGGACCTGCAAGCACTCCCGGCCGGCTGGACGGCCACCGCGCCCACGCCTGTGACGACGGCCAGCTCAAGCTCGCCGATCACCAGTACGCCGCCGCCGGCTGCACCCACGGTCACCGTGACAGCCGTCGCGCCGACGGTCACCGTGCCCGGCCCGACGGTCACCGTCACCGACGCGCACACCTGCACGCTGCCCTGCACGATCACCCGCTGACCGGAGGAACCGATGGCGCTGCCCAAGCCGAAGATCGACCTGCTCGACGACGGAACCCTGCACTACAAGTTCCCGCCCGGCACCCACGTCGTCGCCACCGGACCCATCACCGGTGAGGTAACGCTGGACGACGGCACCGTCTACAACGTCACCCCCCACTACGTCGCCGTCCGCGACAAGGCGCACCAGGCCGAGGTGATGCACCGCATCGGCCTCCGCTACGCCGCCGAGGGCCATCCCCACGCGGACACGTTCATCTACACCCCGCCGAAGAAGGGCTGACCGATGGCGACCTACTTCTCCAACACCGGGCTGAACGCGGCGCTCGCCGGCCTCGCCGGCACCGGCAGCACGAACGTCATCCCCGACGTGTCCCTGCACACCGCCAGCCCCGGCACGACCGGCGCGAACGAGAACGCCAACGCCGGCTCCTACGCCCGGCAGGCAGCCGCGTGGAATGCGCCCTCAGCCGCAGCGATGACCAACAGCTCGGCGATGACCTTCTCGACCGCGGGGACGACCGCGGTGACGAACTTCGGCCTGCAGTCCTCCGCCACCTACGGCGGCGGCACCTACGCCGGCGGCGGTGCTCTCAGCGCCGCCGTCACCGCCGCCTCGATCGGCTTCGCCGCAGGATCGCTCTCCCTGACCGCGACTGGCTGATGTCTGTCGCGCTGGTCGGCACGACCAAGTCGGCTGGCGGCAGCGCCACACCGATCGCGACCAGCTTCCCGCAGACCCCCACCGCGGGGAACCTGCTGATCTTCACCGTCGAGGCGTATGCGTACAACAGCGTGCATAGCTATGTCGGCCCA
>CAJCIY010000180.1 GCA_903970495.1 Candidatus Melainabacteria bacterium
TGGTGCCGTCGCGGTAGCGCCGGATGAGTGCCGCGAGGTCGCCGCCGCTCGGCAGCAGCGCGGCGAGGTCCGGCGGCAGCTCCACGATCCGCCTCGTCACCCGCTGACCCTCCCAACTCGTGGTGGCAGATGCGTCACACATGACGCGTCTCCCACCACAAATCATGAGGACGGGGGTGGTAGGCCCGCCAGGTGGAGATGATCGGCGTCACGGCGGACACCGCTGCCCGCTGGCAGGCCGTCGAGGCGGCGGCCCTCGCCCACGACTTCGCCGCGCTGCCCGCGGACCCGGTCGGGGAGGTGCTCGCGGCCCTCGCGCCGGAGCCGGGCGCGGGGGACCGGATCGAGTACCTCCTCGGTGCCGTTGCCGGCACCGACGTCGTCGCCGCCAAGATCGAGCTGCCGGTGCGCGACAACCTCGACGAGGCGACCGTGACGGTCACCGTCCACCCGGGCGCCCGCCGGTGCGGCCATGCGGCTGCCGCCTTCGACGCGGTGGTCGGCCGGTGCCGTGAGCTCGGCCGTACCCGGCTGCTGGCGGAGGTGCCCGGCAGTCTCGACGGGGTGCCGACGGCGGCGGAGGTCTGGACCGCGCAGCTCGGGTTCGCCCCCAAGCTCCCAGAGGTGCGCCGCTGCCTCGATGTCGACACCCTCGACGAGGACCACCTCGAGGGGCTCCGCCGCCACGCCGCCCGCCACGCCGAGGGCTACCGGCTGCTGTCGTGGGTCGAGACCGCCCCGCAGGCGTACGCGCCGGGGCTGACCGCGCTCTCAGCCCGGATGGCGCTCGACCCGCCGATGGGCGACCTCGCGCGGGAGCCCGAGGACTGGGACGTCGAGCGGTGGCGGGCCAAGGAGCGCGAGGCGGTCGCGAAGGGCCGGCTGCGGCTCGGCACGATGGCGCTGCTCGGCGAAGAGGTCGTCGCGTACACGGACTTCGGGATCAACCGGGCGCTGCCGGTCGTCGGCTACCAGTGGGACACGATCGTGCGCGCCGACCACCGCGGCCACCGGCTCGGGACGCTCGTCAAGATCGCGAACCTGCGTCAGCTGCGGGAGCGGTCGCCGCAGACGCGGTGGGTGAACACCTGGAACGCGGCGAGCAACGCGTACATGGTGTCGATCAACGAGGCGATCGGCTGGGCGCGCCGTGGACACCTGGACCGAGTCCCAGGTCGACCTCTGACAGACCACGTTGGTGGTGCGAACGCGTCAGATGTGACGCGTCCGCCACGACAAATTGTGAGGGTCCGCAGCCGCGTCGGTAGCCTTCCGGGAGAGCACCGCCGACAGGAAGAAGAGCCTCATGCCGCAGTACGTCTACGACTTCGCCCAAGGCAACAAGGACATGAAGGACCTGCTCGGCGGCAAGGGCGCCAACCTCGCCGAGATGACCAACCTCGGCCTGCCCGTACCCGGCGGCTTCACGATCACGACCGAGGCCTGCAACGTCTACCTCGCGTCCGGCTCCGAGCCGGCCGAGCTGTCCGCGGAGGTCGACACCCACCTCGCGGCCCTCGAGGAGCAGATGGGCAAGAGCCTCGGCGATGCCACCGACCCGCTGCTCGTCAGCGTCCGGTCCGGCGCGAAGTTCTCGATGCCCGGGATGATGGACACGGTCCTCAACATCGGCCTGAACGACTCCTCCGTCGTCGGCCTCGCGAAGCAGACGGGCAGCGAGCGGTTCGCGTACGACTCCTACCGGCGCCTGGTCCAGATGTTCGGCAAGACGGTGCTGGGCGTCGACGGCGAGCACTTCGAGGCGGCCATCGACGCGGCCAAGGCGGCGAAGGGCACCACCAACGACCTCGACCTCGACGCCGACGACCTGGCGACGCTCGTCGAGCAGTTCAAGGGCATCGTCGCCGAGCACGCCGGCCGGGAGTTCCCGACCGACCCGCGCGAGCAGATGGACCTCGCGGTCCGCGCCGTGTTCGACTCCTGGAACGGCGACCGGGCCCGGCTCTACCGCCGGCAGGAGCGCATCGCCGCCGACCTCGGCACCGCGGTCAACGTGATGTCGATGGTCTTCGGCAACCTCGGCATGGACTCCGGTACGGGCGTCGCGTTCACGCGCGACCCGGGTTCGGGCGACCAGGGCGTCTACGGCGACTACCTGCAGAACGCGCAGGGCGAGGACGTCGTCGCGGGCATCCGCAACACCGTCCCGCTGGCCGACCTCGAGGGCATCGACAAGACCTCGTACGACCAGCTGATGTCGATCATGAAGACGCTCGAGGAGCACTACCGCGACCTGTGCGACATCGAGTTCACGGTCGAGCGCGGCAAGCTCTGGATGCTGCAGACGCGCGTCGGCAAGCGGACCGCCGGCGCCGCGTTCCGGATCGCGACGCAGCTGGTCGACCAGGGCCTGATCGACCTCGACGAGGCCGTCATCCGCGTCACCGGCGCGCAGCTCGCGCAGCTGATGTTCCCCCGCTTCGGCGATACGTCCGCGGCGACGAAGCTCGGCAAGGGCATGAACGCCAGCCCCGGGGCGGCGGTCGGCAAGGCGGTCTTCGACAGCCACCGCGCCCACGACCTGGCCGAGAAGGGCGAGGCCGTGATCCTCGTACGCCGGGAGACCAACCCCGACGACCTGGTCGGCATGATCGCGAGCCAGGGCATCCTCACCAGCCGCGGCGGCAAGACCTCGCACGCGGCTGTCGTCGCGCGCGGCATGGGCAAGACCTGCGTCTGCGGCGCCGAGGAGCTCGACGTCGACCTCGCGAAGCGGCAGTTCACCGCGGGCGGCACCGTCGTCAAGGAAGGCGACGTCATCTCGATCGACGGCACCAGCGGGGCCGTGTACGCCGGCGAGGTCGCCGTCGTCCCGAGCCCCGTCGTCGAGTACTTCGAGGGCACGCTGGCCGCCGACGCCGACCCGCTGGTCGCCGCCGTGCACCGGCTGCTCGGCCACGCCGACGCCACCCGCCGCCTCGCGGTCCGGGCCAACTCCGACGCGCCCGAGGACTCCGAGCGCGCCC
>CAJCIY010000181.1 GCA_903970495.1 Candidatus Melainabacteria bacterium
TGCCGCTGCCGCCGCCGGCGTTGCCGAACAGGTCGCCGAGGTCGAAGCCCCCGGCGCCACCGGGCGCGCCGCCGGGCGGCGGCCGACGGAAGCCGCCGGCACCGAACAGCGACCGCGCCTCGTCGTAGTCCTTGCGGCGCGTCTCGTCGCTGAGCACGTCGTAGGCCTCGGACACGTCCTTGAAGCGGGCCTCCGCAGTGGCATCGCCCGGGTTCTTGTCCGGGTGCAGCTCCCGCGCCAGCTTCCGGTACGACTTCTTGATCTCCGCCGCGGTCGCGGTCTTCGGGACACCGAGGGCCGCGTAGTAGTCCTTCTCCACCGCGTCCTGGGCGCTCATGCCTCCGCTGCGGGGGCAGGCGCGTCGGCGGCCGGCCCCGGCTCACCCCCTGCGGGCACGGGATCGGCGACGGCGACCTGCGCCGGGCGCAGCACCCGGCCGGCGAAGCGGAAACCGGGCCGGAAGACCTGCGCGGCGACGGTGGCCTCGATGCCGGGCTGCGGCTCGGCCGTCATCACCGCATCGTGGACCTGCGGGTCGAAGACCTCACCCGGCTCGCCGTAGGACTCCAGGCCGAGCTTGGTGACGACGCCGACCAGCGCGTCGCCGACCGCGCCGAACGCGCCGGTGAGGTCACCGTGCGTCCGGGCGCGCTCGACGTCGTCGAGGACCGGCAGCAGCAGCCCGAGCACCTGCGCCGTCGCGGTGTCCCGGACGAGCTCGCGCTCGCGCTCGGTGCGGCGGCGGTAGTTGTCGTACTCGGCCTTGAGCCGCTGGAGGTCCTCGAGCGGGACGGTCGCGGCGGCGGTCGGGACCGGTTCGCCCTCGGGCTCCGCGGCGGCGGCGGGCTCACCGGAGGGGTCGACGGCTCGCGCCGACCCGTCCGGGTTGAACCGCCGCCGGTCACGGATCACCGGCGCCTCGTGCGCTCCGTCCTCGGACGGATCCGGCAGGTCGCTCACTGCCCCTCCTCGTCGATGACCTCGGCGTCGACGACGTCGTCGTCCACCGGGGTCTCGCCGCCCGGGGCGCCTGCGCTCGGCGCCGACTGCTCGGCGCCGGCGTACATGGCCGCGCCCATCGCCTGCGAGGCGCGGGAGAGCTCGTCGGCCGCCGTACGGATGGCCGCGGCGTCGCTGCCACCGAGCGCACCCTTGAGGTCGCCGAGCTTCGACTGCACGTCGCCCTTGGTGTCCTCGGGGATCTTCTCGCCGTTCTCGGCGAGGAACTTCTCGGTCGCGAAGACGAGCTGCTCACCGGCGTTGCGGGTGTCGGCCTCCTCGCGGCGCACCTTGTCGGCATCCGCGAACTCCTCGGCCTCGCGCACCATCTTCTCGATGTCGTCCTTCGGCAGCGCGCTGCCGCCGGTGATCGTCATCGACTGCTCCTTGCCGGTGCCCAGGTCCTTGGCGCTGACGTGGACGATGCCGTTCGCGTCGATGTCGAAGGTGACCTCGATCTTGGGCAGCCCCTGCGGTGCGGGCGGCAGACCGGTGAGCTCGAACATGCCGAGCTTCTTGTTGTCGCCGGCCATCGGGCGCTCGCCCTGGTAGACCTGGATCTGGACCGACGGCTGGTTGTCGTCCGCGGTCGTGAAGGTCTCCGACCGCTTGGTCGGGATCGTGGTGTTGCGCTCGATCAGCGCGGTCATGACGCCGCCCTTGGTCTCGATGCCGAGCGACAGCGGCGTCACGTCGAGCAGCAGGACGTCCTTGACCTCGCCCTTGAGCACGCCGGCCTGCAGGCTCGCGCCGACCGCGACGACCTCGTCAGGGTTGACGCCCTTGTTCGGCTCTTGGCCGCCGGTGAGCTCCTTGACGAGCTCGGTCACGGCCGGCATGCGGGTCGAGCCACCGACGAGCACGACGTGGTCGATGTCGCCGACGGCGACGCCGGCGTCCTTGATCGCGGCGTTGAACGGCGCCTTGGTCCGGTCGAGCAGGTCCTGCGTCAGCCGCTGGAACTCCGACCGGCTGATCTTGACGTCGAGGTGCAGCGGGCCGGAGTCGCTCGCCGTGATGTACGGCAGGTTGACCGTGGTCTCGGTCGCGCCGGACAGCTCGATCTTGGCCTTCTCGGCCGCCTCGCGGAGCCGCTGCAGCGCCATCTTGTCCTTGGACAGGTCGACGCCCTGCTGGCCCAGGAAGGTCTTCACCAGGTGGTCGACGAGGCGCTGGTCCCAGTCGTCACCGCCGAGGTGGGTGTCGCCGGAGGTCGACTTGACCTCGACGACGCCGTCGCCGATCTCGAGCAGGGACACGTCGAAGGTGCCGCCGCCGAGGTCGAAGACCAGGATCGTCTGCTCCTTGTTGCCCTTGTCCAGCCCGTACGCCAGGGCGGCCGCGGTCGGCTCGTTGACGATCCGCAGCACGTTGAGGCCGGCGACGGTGCCCGCCTCGGTGGTGGCCTGCCGCTGGGCGTCGTCGAAGTACGCGGGGACGGTGATCACCGCGTCGGTGACGGTGTCGCCCAGGTACGCCTCGGCGTCGCGCTTGAGCTTGGCGAGGATGAAGGCGCTGATCTGCTGCGGGCTGAAGGTCTTGCCGTCGATCTCGCCGGTCTCGGGGAAGTGCCAGGTGTTGTCGCCCATGTGCCGCTTCACGGAGCGGATGGTCCGCTCGACGTTGGTGACGGCCTGGCGCTTGGCGACCTCGCCGACGAGCACCTCGCCGTTCTTGCTGAAGGCGACCACCGACGGCGTCGTGCGGCTGCCCTCGGCGTTGGCGATGACGGTGGGCTCACCGCCCTCGAGGACGCTGACGACGCTGTTGGTGGTGCCGAGGTCGATGCCGACCGCTCGTGCCATGTCTGGACTGCCTCTCGTGTCTGCTCGGGTGCTGACGTGTCTGGTCACCACAGTGTGGGTGACGTGAGCCGTAACCGTCCACTTGGCTTGAGTCTTCCCGACTCAACACATCGACTCTCGACGGCTCAATCACCTATCAGCTTCCTGGGCGCGAACGTCCGGTCCCGTCCCGTTATCGTGGCGCGGCCCGCTCCGCGTGGGCTGTCCCGGATGGGTCGGGGGATCTGGAGGATCACGTGTCCGCTGTGCGCCTCGGCGTCGGTCTCGGCATCACGGTGGTGGCGCTTGCCATCGCCGGTCGCCGGCTGCTGTTCCTGCTCCGGCTCGCCCTGTCCGGCCAGCCCGACCCCGACCGGCTGGCGCCGAAGCGGGTCGCCCAGGGCCTCCGCGCCCAGGTCACCGAGGTCTTCGGGCAGCGCAAGCTGCTGAAGTGGTCGATCCCCGGCGCGGCCCACTTCGTGACGTTCTGGGGCTTCCTCGTGCTGGGGCTGACGATCTTCGAGTCGTACGCCGCGCTGTTCAAGGCCGACTGGGCAGGCTTCGGCCAGGAGTCCTGGCTCGGCTCGCTCGAGGACACCTTCGCCGCCCTCGTGCTCGTCGGCATCGTCGTGTTCGCGGTCATCCGCGTCGACCGCGACCCGCACCGGATCGGGCGCCGGAGCCGCTTCTTCGGCAGCCACACCGGCGCCGCCTGGCTCGTGCTGTTCATGATCACGATGGTGGTCGCTACGCTGATCGTCTACCGCGGCGCGCAGATCAACGACGGGCACTTCCCCTACACCGACCCCACGCCGAAGGCGTCCTACTTCTCCTACGCGGCCGCGAAGCTGCTCGGGACCGGCAGCTACAACCACTGGGTCGAGACGACGTTCATCCTGCTGCAGCTCGCGGTGGTGCTCGGCTTCCTGGTGCTGGTCGTCTACTCCAAGCACCTCCACATCTTCCTGGCGCCGGTGAACGTCACGTTCTCGCGCCGGCCGAACGCGCTCGGCGAGCTGCTCCCGATGACCTCGGGCGGGAAGCCGATCAACTTCGAGGACCCGGGCGAGGACGACGTCTTCGGCGTGGGCAAGGTCGAGGACTTCACCTGGAAGGGCTTCCTCGACTTCGCGACCTGCACCGAGTGCGGCCGCTGCCAGTCGCAGTGCCCGGCGTGGAACACCGGCAAGCCGCTGTCGCCGAAGCTGCTGATCACGACGCTGCGCGACCACGCCTTCGCGAAGGCGCCGTACCTGCTGACCGCCGAGGACGACCGCGAGGGCCTGCCCGAGACGACGAAGGCCGAGGCGGAGCGCGCGCTCGTCGCGCCGATCGCCGACGGCGGCGTCATCGACCCCGACGTGCTGTGGTCCTGCACCACGTGCGGCGCCTGCGTCGAGCAGTGCCCGGTCGACATCGAGCACATCGACCACATCGTGGACATGCGCCGCTACCAGGTGCTGATCGAGTCGGCGTTCCCGAGCGAGGCCGGCGTGATGCTGCGCAACATCGAGAACAACGGCAACCCGTGGGGCGTCTCGCCGCGCACTCGCCGGGACTGGATCGACGAGGTCGACTTCGACGTCACCGTCGTCAAGCCCGGCGAGCAGCTGCCCGACGACGTCGAGTACCTCTACTGGGTCGGCTGCGCCGGCGCCATCGAGGACCGCAGCAAGAAGGTCACCAAGGCCTTCGCCGAGCTGCTGCACATCGCGGGCGTGACGTTCGCGGTGCTGGCCGACGGCGAGTCGTGCACCGGCGACCCGGCCCGTCGCCTCGGCGCCGAGTACGTCTTCTTCGGCCAGGCGTCGCAGAACGTCGAGGTGCTCAACTCCGTCGGGGCGAAGAAGATCGTCGCGACCTGCCCGCACTGCTTCAACACCCTGAACCGGGAGTACCCGCAGCACGGCGGCGAGTACGAGGTGGTCCACCACACCCAGCTGCTCGCGCACCTGGTCGACACCGGTGCGCTCACGCCGGTCACCCCGGTCGAGGGCCTGGTGACCTACCACGACCCGTGCTACCTCGGCCGCCACAACAAGGTCTACACGCCGCCGCGGGAGGTCCTGAACGCCGTGATGGGGCTGCGGCAGCAGGAGATGCCGCGCTGCAAGGACCGCGGCTTCTGCTGCGGTGCCGGCGGTGCGCGGATGTGGATGGAGGAGAAGATCGGCAAGCGCGTCAACGTCGAGCGCGTCGACGAGGCGCTGGCGCTCGACCCCGACATCGTGTCGACCGCCTGCCCGTTCTGCATGGTCATGCTGTCGGACGCGGTGACCTCCAAGAAGCAGGACGGGTCCGCGCGCGAGGACGTCGAGGTCCTCGACGTCACGCAGATCCTCGCCCGGTCGCTGGCTCCGGCGAAGAAGCCGGCGCTGGTCGGGGCCGGTGCGGCTGCAGACGACGACGGCACGGCGCCGGTCGGTGGCACGCCGGACGAGACCGCGCTCGCGGACACCCCGCAGCTCGCGGCGACCTCCGGTGGCCCGACGACGACCTCGCGGGAGGAGACCGGCGACGAGCCCGCGTACGCGCCGACCATCGACGGTGAGGGCGGCGCCGGGCTCCCGACGGTCGACGGCAGCGACGCCCAGCGCGAGGCGACCGCCGGCAGCGGCGAGGTCACGGCGCGCGATCCGGCGACCGACGGCGCGGCCACGCCGCCCGACCCGTCGCAGGAGCCGGCCGCCGCGACCGAGCCCGAGCGTGGCGACGACCCGCCGGCCGACGACGCCTAGCCCGACGCCCCGGCGGCGGGTGCGGAAGATCCCGCTCGGTCTGCCCGTCCCGACACAGCTCGGCGCCCGTCGACCCGACAGCCGTCGCCGTGCGGTCCTCACGTCGCTGCTGGTCGTGGTCGTCGTCGTGGTGCTGGTCGTCTTCCGCGGGCAGGCCGACCAGCAGCTGCCGGTCTCGTGCACCACGCCCGCGCTCGCGGTCCCGTCCACCGACCTCATCGCCGGCCGGCCGTTCATCGCCGCGATCACCGGTCCCGCGTCCGGTGCGTACGTGCTGGCGCTGGACGCGACGACGGTCACCGTCGTCGGCGGGCAGGACGTCGCCGCGCCGTCGGACGCGCGGATCCTGCTGCACCTCGCGTCGCTCGCCGGCTGCCGGCAGGGCGGCGACGTCGGGCTGCCGGCCGCGGTCGGTCCGGGTCACCACGTGCTCGGCCTCTTCCGTACGGGGGTCGGCGGTCGGCCGACCGCGCTGCAGACCGTGACGCTCGAGATCAGCTGAGCGGGCGGTAGCGCATCCCCTCGAGCTCCCCGCTCGCGAGGCCGTTCTGGTCGAGGGCGTTGAAGACCGTCAGGTCACCGGCCGCCGTCCGCAGCCGCAGGCCGGAGAGCAGCCAGCCCTCGACCAGCTCGTCGGTGCCGCGTCGCCGGACGCTGTAGGAGTTCTCGACGACGTCGAGGCCGACCACCTCGGCGCCGACGGCCAGCTCGTCGGCGGGCTGCCACTCGTGCCGCTCCTCGGTCGGCCAGGCGGCGGCCGCCAGGTCGATGCGGTCCCACGTCAGCGACAGGTCGAGCTGCCAGGCGCAGACCTCGAGCTGGT
>CAJCIY010000182.1 GCA_903970495.1 Candidatus Melainabacteria bacterium
GGCGTCAGCCCCCGGGCGTCACCCCCCCAGGCCCTATTTCTTGGCGAGCACGATCGGGGCGAGCGAGTTGCCCGTCCCGATCGTGGCGCAGTTGCTCGGCACCGGGAGGCCGGCGAACCGCGCCTGCAGGAACGTCAGAGCCGCGGCCTCGAACGGCACCGCCGCTTCCTCGTGCGGCAGCCCCGGGAACTCGGTGTAGTCGACCGAGACGCCCTGGCTGCAGTACTCGTGCGCCAGTGCCTCGACATCGCCGGTGACCATGATGTCGTCGCCCTGGCCCTGCGCGTTGGTCGGGTCGTTGCCCACCGCGAGGTAGAGCGGCTCGGTCGGGTGGCCCGGCGCCGAGCCCATGATCAGGTTGTTGAGGATCTTCACGAACGTCGGGACCTGCAGCAGGTCCTGGTACTGCGGCTTGAGCAGCTGCGCGACCGTCAGGCCCGGGTCGCTCCCCTCGAACTGGCCGATGCACTCGCTGCGGTCCGTCGTCGTGAGCTGCTTGCCCAGCGGTGAGAGATAGGTGTCGAGGTCGACCCCGTACGACCGCGACAGCGCGTCGAGGACGGCCGGCAGGATCCCCGACCACGAGGCGCTGCCGTCGATGTAGGTGAGGTTGTGGGCGAAGTCGACCGGTACGCCGCCCGCGGCGACACCGACGAGGTCGAGCTTCGGCGCGTACGCGGGCTGCAGCTCGGCGGCCCAGTCGGCGGCGATGGACCCGCCGGAGTAGCCGGTCAGGCCGACCTCCGTCGTGGCCTGCGGCAGCTTCAGGTACGCCTCGGTCGCGCGGACGGCGTCGAGGGTGCCGTACCCGGCCTCGTGCCCGGCGGTCCAGTCGAGGTCCTCGCCCTCGAAGTCGGGAACGGTCACGACCCCGCCGGTCCGGTACGCCTCGACGAGACCCTGCTCGAGGTCGGTCAGCTCGTCGTTGCTCGACGGCCCGGGGCTGCCGCCCTGCAGCGTGTAGCTCGGGTCGCACTGGCCCGACAGTGCGTCGTAGAACGAGAGGTACCCGACGACGTGGGTGGGCGCGAGCGCCGAGGTCACGCCGGTCATCGGCGGCACGAGCACGGTCGTGACCGTGACGGTCGGGTGGCCCAGCTCGTCGGCGGTCCGGTAGAGCAGCTGCTCGGCGGTCGTCGGGAGCGTGGCCGTCGTGAGCGCGAGGTGCACGCTGCGCTCGGCCAGGACGGTGCCGGGAGCGATCTTCGACAGCGGGACCTTCGCCTTGCCGTCGGCGGTGTCGGCGTACCGGTAGAAGGGGTCGGTCGACGGCAGCATCACGGTCGACGCCGTGTCGCCGGCCGTCTCGGTGGCAGTGGCAGTGGCCGCGGACGTCGCAGCGGTGCCTGCGTGCGACGGTGCGACGACTCCCACGGTGGCCGCGACCGCGGTGACCGCGACGAGCAGCGGGATGGCTCGAGCTCTCATCGTCCTTGCCCTCCGTCCGAGCGGCTGACCGGGCAAGCCGGCCGCCGCGTGACGTGCACCACACCGTGCACAGCGGACTCAACGACGGGACCGGACGGAGGACACGGGATCGGCCGATCTGCGATGACACCGCTCACTAGGCTCGGAACATGTCCCGGCACATCCTCGCGGCGGTCGCCTGGCCCTACGCCAACGGCCCGCGGCACATCGGCCACGTCGCGGGCTTCGGCGTCCCGTCCGACATCTTCAGCCGCTACCACCGGATGGCCGGCGACGACGTGCTCATGGTCAGCGGCACCGACGAGCACGGCACGCCGATCCAGGTGCAGGCCGACGCCGAGGGCGTGAGCGCACGCGAGCTCGCCGACCGCTACAACCGCGTCATCGCCGGCGACATGCAGCAGCTCGGGCTGTCCTACGACCTGTTCACCAGGACGACGACGCGCAACCACTACGCCGTGGTGCAGGAGATCTTCTCGACGCTGCTGACGAACGGCTACGTCGTCGCGAAGAGCGCGCTCTCGGCGATCAGCCCGAGCACCGGCCGTACCCTCCCGGACCGGTACGTCGAGGGAACCTGCCCGATCTGCGGCTACGACGGCGCCCGCGGCGACCAGTGCGACAACTGCGGCAACCAGCTCGACCCGCAGGACCTGCTCGACCCGCGGTCGCGCATCAACGGCGAGACGCCGGTGTTCGTGGAGTCGGAGCACTTCTTCCTCGACCTGCCGGCGGTCGCCGACGCGCTCGGGTCCTGGCTGCAGACCCGGCAGGACTGGCGGCCGAACGTGCTGCGGTTCAGCGAGAACCTCGTGGCCGAGCTCAAGCCGCGCGCCATCACCCGCGACCTCGACTGGGGCGTGCCGATCCCGGTCGAGGGCTACGACGCCAAGCGGATCTACGTGTGGTTCGACGCGGTCATCGGCTACCTCTCGGCGAGCATCGAGTGGGCGCGCCGCTCGGGCGATCCTGAGGCGTGGCGGGCGTGGTGGACCGACCCGGCGGCCGAGTCGTACTACTTCATGGGCAAGGACAACGTCACGTTCCACTCCGTCATCTGGCCGGCGATGCTGCTCGGGTACGACGGCGACGGGATCCGCGCCGGCACCCCCGGCGGGCTCGGCCGGCTGCAGCTGCCGACCGAGGTCGTGAGCA
>CAJCIY010000183.1 GCA_903970495.1 Candidatus Melainabacteria bacterium
TGATCGGGCATGTGGGCGCGTTCCGGCCGCTGCGTCGGGTGTGATTGTGCTGTGAGCCCCTCCCGCGACGACGACGAGCTCGACGTGGGCAGCCCCGGGCGGCGGGAACGGCTGCACGACGCGTACGCCGGCCAGCGCACCGACCTGCTGCGCCTCGCGCGTGGGCTGGGCGTCGACGAGCGGGCGGCGGAGCTCGCCGTGTCGGCCGCGTACGCCGCCCTCGAGCGGCGGCCGTGGGTCCGCGACCCGGTGGCGTTCCTGCGCGCCCGTGTCGCCCGGACGGCGGTCAGACCGCCCGCAGCACCGCGGCGGCGGCGCGGGGCGGTGATGGCGACGCTCGCCCTGGTGGTCGCCGCCGCGACCGTGCTCGGCGTACGCGCGGCGGGCCGGCACGGACCGGCACCGGTCGCGTCGGCGCCGCTGGCACCCGCGGTGGAGGTCCCGGCGCCGGCGGTGGGCACGGTGCCGCTGGGCCGGTACGGCCTGGCGGTGCTCGCCGACCCGGGCGTCGAGGTGCTCGACGCGACCGACGGCCACACCGCGCTGCTGTCCCCGGCGGCGAAGGGCGCGACAGCGATCGGCGTCTCCCACGACGGCCGCTTCGTCGCCGCCCTCGTCGGACCCGACACCGTGGAGGTGCTGGATCAGAGCGACGACCTCCGGTGGACGGGGCCCGCCGCGCGGGCGGCCTGGTCTCCCACGACCGACGTCCTCGCGCTGGACGGGCCCTCGGGCGTCGAGTTCCTGACGCCCCTCGCCCGCGGCTACCGCATGCAGAGCACCGCGTGGGGATCTCCTGCGGCGGACCCGACCGGCCTCGTCTGGCGGCCCGACGGATCGGCGGTGGCGGTCGGCACCGACGACGCGCTGGCGATCGTCAGCGCGGCGGGGGAACCGGCGGGGTCGGCCGAGGCCCCTGCCGGGACCGCGCTCGCTCCGGTGACCTGGTCGGCCGACGGCCGGCACCTGCTGGTGTTCGTCGAGCCCGACGGCACCGCGCTGAACACCTTCGGCGTACGCGTCCTCAGCGCCACCGCCGCGGGCGGCCAGGTCACCCTCGGACGGCAGCTCGGGTCGACGCTGCCGCAGCCGGGATGGTGGAGTGCCGACGCCCGCACCTCGGTGCTCGGCGTCCTCGGCACCGGCCACGGCGCGGTCGAGCAGCAACGGGTGGTGCGCTGCGACCTGACGGCCGGCACCTGCGACACCGTCGCGTCCGGGGCGGTGGCCGACCCCGTCGCGACGGCGTCCGGCATCGCGTACCTGTCCGAGGGGAACGGCTCGGACGGCACCGTGGTCCTGGCCGACGCCGACGGGTCCCGTGCCCACGCCGCGGCCGGCGCCCCGGCCGCCGAGCAGGTCCTCGCCGACGGCGACGTGCTGCTGCTCGCCGGCAGCAACGGCGTCTACCGGTACGCCGCCGGCAGCGCGAGGCTGCTCACGGCGATCGGCACCGACGGCGCCGCGGGCCAGGGGACCGAGATCGTGGCCTGGCAACCGAACGCCCGGTCCAGCCAGTAGTAGCGGCGTGACCGACCGCCCGGGGTTCGACGAGTTCGTGGCCACCCGATCCCACGCGCTGCTGCGCCTGTCGTACCTGCTGACGCGGGACTGGGCGACCGCCGAGGACCTGCTGCAGACCGCACTCGTGCGGTCGTGGCAGGCGTGGGGACGGATCGACGGCGACCCGGAGCCGTACGTCCGGACCGTCGTCGTCAACACGTTCACCTCGTGGTGGCGGCGCCGGTGGAACGGAGAGGTGCCCACCGCGGAGCTGCCCGAGAGCGCCTCGGTCGCCGCGGGCGTCGAGCAGCGCGACCTGCTGTGGCAGGCGCTCGGCCGGCTGCCGCGCAAGCAGCGGGCGGTCGTGGTCCTGCGCTTCTACGAGGACCTCTCCGAGGCCGAGATCGCCACCGTGCTCGGCATCAGCCGCGGCACCGTGAAGAGCCAGTGCAGCAAGGCGCTCGCGCACCTCCGCGTCGACGCGAGCCTCGAGAACGCCCTGGAGGGCTCATGACCACCGAGCAGCAGCTGCGCGAGACGCTGGGTGCCCACGTCGAGGGTGCGCCCGGCAACAGCGACCGGATCGGCCAGGTACGCGGGCGGATCCGCGCGCACCGGCAGCGCCGCGCGGCCGGCACCGCACTCGCGCTGGCCGTCGTCGCGGCGGCCGTGGTCGTCCCGTTGACGACCGCCGGGCGCGGCTCGGCCACCCACGTGCAGCCGATCGCGACGCCACCCGAGCAGCAGCCGGCCGGGTACGCCTACGGCGGGCGTGCGATCGGGTCGGCCAGCGGCCGCTCGTCTCCGGCACAGCCCCGCGTGACGTTCACCGTCCGGCCGACGAGCTACCTGCTGGTGATCGCGACGGACTGCGGTGGCGACCTGTCGGCCGAGGTCGCGGTGGCGGTCAACGGGCACGAGCTCACGGAGGGGAGCTGCGGCGCCCAGCTCGGCCAGGTCGCCGATGCAGGTGCTGCTCGGGTGGAGTGGCAGCGGGTGATCCACCTGGACGCGCCGAACACCGTGACGGTGACCCGGCTGTCCGACACGAACGACGACGGCCACCTCGCCGCCACGCCGGTGCCGACCGGCACGGTCGGCGGGACGGTCTACCAGGGCGTGCCCTTCACGGCGTACCCGCTGCCCCCCGACCGGGTCGGGACCTACCCGTTCCCCTCGGGCGACTCCGCGAGGACGGAGCTGGACTCACGGACCGTCGGTGCCGACGGCACCTTCACCTTCTCGGCGACGACGGGAGCGAAGGCCGGTTTCGAGCTCGAGCTGATCGGGCCCGGGCTCGTCGACATCGCCGTCGACGGGCAGCACCTGCAGACCTACGGCAGCTACGACTACGGGACGCAGGACGACGGCTACGCGCTGTCCGCCGAAGCCCTCGCCGCGCAGTACGGCGTCCACCTCCCGAACGGGAAGCACGTCACCGTCACGGTGACCGCATCCGACTTCGCCGGGCCGTACTGGCGGGTGACCGCCAGGACGCCCAGGTGAGGAGAAGCGCTGTGCCGCAGCGGTTCTCACTGCGCGGCCGCACTGTCGGAGGTCGGTCGTAGCGTCGGGTCATGACGGCGATCGATGCGGGGCTGGACGGCGTGGACCTCGGTCCGGGGCCGTTCACGATCGCTGGCGTCACGTCGCTCGATCCGGCCGGTCTGGCCGACTCGGCGCTGGTCGAGGCGGTGGGCCTGATCGACGAGCAGATCGCCTGGCTGACGTCGCTGCGCGCCGGGCACCTCGCCGTCCTGGCCGAGCGGCACGCCTCCGACGCCGACGACGGCCGGCAGTGGGAGCGCGAGCAGCTCGCCGCCCGCTGCGGCATCTCCGGCTGGGAGTCGGCCCGACGGCTGCGGGCGGCGGTGGACCTGCAGGAGCGGCTGCCCATGACGGCCGCGGCGCTGCGGTCCGGCGCGATCTCCTGGCGGCACGCCGAGACGCTGTCGAGCCAGACCGGCGAGCTGCCCGAGAGCGAGGCGCAGCGCATCGAGCGCCGGGTGCTCGCCGACACCCGCGCGGTCACCGCGCGGCAGTACGAGACCCGCGCCCGCACGCTCGCCTCCGCTTGGGACGAGCACCCGGAGCAGACGCCCGACCCCGTCCTGAGGGTCGGCTCCGCGGTGTGCGGCTCGGTCCCGTTCGAGGCCTGGTTGCCCGAGCCCGACGCGGCCCTCGTCATGACCGCGCTCGACGCGCTCGCGACGCCGACCGACCCGGACGACCACCGTTCCGTGAGCTGGCGAAGGGCCGACGCGCTCGTCGAGCTCTGCCGCGCCTCGCTCGACGGCGGGCTGCCTGCCGCCGCGAACGGCGTCCGCCCGCACCTGACGCTGCTGGCCGACGCGGCCGACTGGCGGTCCGGCTGCACCGTCACGCTCGCCGGCATCGCCGGGCTGCCCGCGGTCGAGGTCCACGCCGAGACCGCCCGCGAGCTGACCTGCGACGCGGGCGTCAGCGTCGGCGAGCACGCGGGAGGCGTGCTGGGCCGGTTCGACGACGAGCGGCGGTTCGCAGGCCCGGCGCTGCGCCGCCGCCTCGAAGCCCGCGACCAGGGCTGCCGCTTCCTCGGCTGCTGCCGCGCTGCCCGGCGCTGTCACGCCCACCACATCCGTCACTGGGCCGACGGCGGCCCGACCACGGAGACGAACCTCCTGCTGCTGTGCGCCCGGCACCACCACGCGGTCCACGACGGCAGCTGGACGCTGGCCTTCGACGGCAGGACCGCGGCGTGGACCGATCCCGACGGCCGGCGCCACGAACATCGCGCGCCGCTCGCCAGGCCACCCGACTGGACCGGCGACTGGCCAGCCGACTCCGGAAGACCCGCTGACCCCGGGTGACCTGCCGGGCTACTTCAGCAGTGCGCGGGCCATCACCATGCGCTGGATCTGGTTGGTGCCCTCGTAGATCTGCGTGATCTTGGCGTCGCGCATCATCCGCTCGAGCGGGAAGTCCATCGTGTACCCGGCGCCGCCGAGCAGCTGCACCGCGTCGGTCGTCACGGCCATCGCGGTGTCCGAGGCGAAGCACTTCGCCGCGCTCGACCGGAACGTCAGGTTCGGCTCGCCGCGCTCCGCCGCGGCCGCGGCGACGTACACCAGCTGCCGCGCCGCCTCGATGCGCATGCCCATGTCCGCGAGCATGAACTGCACGCCCTGGAAGTCGGCGATCCGCTGATCGAACTGCCGCCGCTCCTTCACGTACGCGAGGGCGTGGTCGAGCGCGCCCTGCGCGATGCCGACCGCCTGCGCGCCGATGCCCAGCCGGGTGTGGTCGAGGGTCTTCAGCGCCGTCTTGAACCCGGTGCCCTCCTCGCCGATCATCCGGTCGGCCGGGATCCGGCAGTCCTCGACGTAGATCTCCCGCGTGGGGCTGCCGTGGATGCCGAGCTTCCGCTCCTTCTGCCCGACCGAGAAGCCGGCGTCGTCGGCGTGGACCACGAAGGCGCTGATGCCGTTGGCGCCGCGCGTCGGGTCGGTGACCGCCATCAGGGTGTAGTGCGTCGAGACGCCGGCGCCGGTGATCCACGCCTTGGTCCCGTTGAGCACGAAGCCGTCACCGTCGCGGACCGCGCGGGTCTTCATCGACGCGGCGTCCGAGCCGGCCTCACGCTCGGACAGCGCGTAGGAGAAGGTCGCCTCGCCGCGCGCGACCGCCGGCAGGTAGCGCGCCTTGAGCTCGTCGCTGCCCGAGAGGATCAGCCCGGTCGTCCCGAGCTTGTTACCCATCGGGATGAGCGAAGACGACGCGCAGACCCGGGCGACCTCCTCGACGAGGATGCAGTGCGCGATCTTGTCGGCGCCGGCGCCGCCGTACTCCTCCGGCACGTGGATCGCGAGCATGTCCGCCGCCTTCAGGGCGTCGTGCACGTCCTGCGGGTACTCGCCGGTGAGGTCGATCTCCGCGGCGCGGGGCGCGATGACGTCGAGCGCGAGATCGCGGACCGTCTTGCGCAGCAGGTCGTGCTCGTCGGTGAGCCGGTAGACGTCGAAGCCAGTGTTCACGCGCTCGATGGTACGGACCGCCCGCGCCGTTAGCCTGTGCCGATGGACAGCCTCCGGATGACGGTGCTGGGCACGGGCTACCTCGGCGCCACGCACGCCGCGTGCATGGCCGAGATCGGCTTCGACGTGCTCGGCATGGACGTCGACGCCGCCAAGATCGCAACCCTCTCCCGCGGCGAGGTGCCCTTCTACGAGCCGGGGCTGGAGGAGATCCTCCGCCGCAACATCGAGGCGGGACGGCTGCGCTTCACCACCTCCTACGACGAGGTGGCGGAGTTCGGCGACGTCCACTTCCTGTGCGTCGGCACGCCGCAGAAGAAGGGCGAGATGGCGGCGGACATGCGCTAC
>CAJCIY010000184.1 GCA_903970495.1 Candidatus Melainabacteria bacterium
CCGCATCGGCTCCGCCGGTCGACGAGACGGCTGCGGCCGACGAGCGCCCTGCAACCCCGATCGCCGAGCCTGCTGCGGCTGCGGCCGACGAGCGCCCTGCAACCCCGATCGTCGGGCCCGCTGCGGCTGCGGCCGACGAGCGCCCTGCCGCTGCGCCCGCTGCGACCACCCAGCCGGCCGGTGACGCGGTCGACGAGCCGCTCGCGCCGCGCCAGCCGACGGCGCTGCCGCCCACCGGCCGCCACCGCACGCCCGACACGGGCGACGCGGGCACCGACGTCGCCGCCATCCGCATGGCGCTCCGGTCGGGCGACGAGGGCCTCGCGGCGGCCGTGCTGGCATTGGTCGCCGACCGCGGCCGTGAGCGCGAGCGGGTGCGCATGGTGGAGGCCTACCTCGACGCCGTCCTCGCCGAGGGGGACGACGGCCTTGCCGGCGCCGCCCGGCTCCGCCGCCTGCTCGGCGAGTAACGGCAGCGTCACCGGGTCGTCACCTGCCGATACGCTGCGCCGGCGACGGCCGGTCGTGCACGGCGGACGAAGGGTGCTGGGCAGATGTCCGAGGAGCCCGGTCCCGGGATCCACCAGGGCGCGCGTCCGGGCAGTGGCGAGCGCGAGGCGATGCCCCGCCGTCAGGTCCGGGTGTCCGACGGCGAGATCGAGCTCCCGGCAGTCCTCGTCGGCGCCGCCGCCTGGAGCTGGCGGATCCTCGCGATCCTCGGCGCGTTCGGCGTCCTGGGCATTCTCATCTGGCACCTCACGGTGCTGGTGGTGCCGTTCGCGACGGCGCTGCTGACGACGGCACTGCTGTGGCCCGTCACGCACTACCTGCGCCGGCACGGGGTCAGCCGCGGCAACTCCACGCTGCTGACGATGCTGCTGGCGGTCGTGGTCATCGGCGGCGTGGGCTACTTCGTGGTCAACCGCGCGGTGGCCGGATACCCGACGCTGGCCGACGACGCCCAGCGGGCGATCACGAACATCCAGAACTACCTCACCGGCAGCCCGTTCCACCTGCCCAAGTCGTCGGTCGACAACGTCGGCTCGACGCTCTCCAACAAGATCAAGAGCAACCAGGGCAGCATCACGAGCGGCGTGATCTCAGCCGGGAAGACCGCCGTCGACGTGCTCACCGGGATCGTCCTCTGGCTGTTCCTCACGATCTTCCTGGTGTACGACGGCGACCGGGTGTGGGACTGGGTCTGCCGGCTGTTCCCGCGGCGGGGCGAGGAGCTGGCGCGCGGCGCCGGCCACCGCGCGTGGCAGACGCTGAGCGGCTACATCACCGGCCAGTTCAAGGTGGCGCTGTTCCACGCGGTGGTGATCAGCGTGACGCTGCTGATCCTGCGGGCGCCGCTGGTCGCGCCGCTCGCCCTCATCGTCTTCGTCTTCAGCTTCGTGCCGATCATCGGCGCGCTCGTGGCGGGCGCGTTCGCGGTCGTCGTCGTCCTGGTCGCCGACGGGCCGATCCAGGCGGTCGTGCTGATCGGCGTGCTCATCGTCGAGGACCAGGTCGAGAGCCACGTGCTGCAGCCGCTCGTAGTCGGTCGCGCCGTCCGCCTGCACCCGATCGCCATCGCGGTGACCCTCACCGGTGGTGCGCTGCTGGCCGGTCTGCCCGGCGCGATCTTCGGCGTCCCGGTGGTCGCGACGGCCAACGCGGCGGCGAAGTTCCTCGCCGGCCGCGAGGACATCGACGGCAACGCGATCCCGCGCGACGAGCCCGACCCACCCGAGGAGGAGCGCCCGCCCGGTCCGCTTCCCGCGTCGGACCGGGCGGCCGAGGAACCACCGCACGACCGGGCACAGGCGCCGACCGACGGCGTACCCGACCTGCCGACCTTCGAGGAGGACCCGAGATGACCGCGCTGCCGACCAGGACCGGCGTGCTCGGGGGTGGCCGCATGGGCGCGGGCATCGCCCACGCCCTGCTGCTCGCCGGCTGCGAGGTGGTCGTCGCCGAGGTGAGCGAGGAGACGGCCGCGGCAGCGCGGGACCGGGTCCTCGCCGCGATCGCCACGAGCGTCGAGCGCGGGACGACCGAGGAGAGCGCCGAGGCTCTGCAGGCCAGGCTGTCGGTCGGCATCGGCCCGGCCGCGCTGGCCGGCTGCGGCCTCGCGGTGGAGGCGGTCCCGGAGGACGCGGCCCTCAAGGCGCGGATGCTCGGCAGCCTGGACGAGGCGCTCGACGCCGACGCCGTCATCGCCTCGAACACCTCGAGCATGTCGATCGACGAGCTCGCGGCGGTCACCTCGCGACCGGCGCGGTTCCTCGGGATGCACTTCTTCAACCCGGTTCCTGCGAGCGCGCTGGTCGAGGTCGTCGTCGGTGCGCGGACCGACCCGGCGCTCGTCGCCGACGCCCGCGAGTGGGTCGCGCAGCTCGGCAAGACGGCGGTCGTCGTCCGCGACTCGCCCGGCTTCGCCTCCAGCCGGCTGGGCATCGCCCTCGGCCTGGAGGCCGTCCGGATGGTCGAGGAGGGTGTCGCCGACCCCGCGGACATCGACGCGGCGATGACGCTCGGCTACAAGCACCCGGTGGGACCGCTGCGGCTGACCGACATCGTCGGTCTCGACGTACGCCTGGACATCGCCGACTACCTCGCCGAGCGGCTCGGGCCGCGGTTCGCCGCTCCGCAGCTGCTGCGCGACAAGGTCGCCGCGGGCGAGCTCGGCCGCAAGACCGGCCGGGGGTTCTACGCCTGGTAGCGGGTGCTAGGCGGGGGAGCCCTGCGGCGGCAGCTGCTGGTTCCAGCCGGGACCGCCGATGCCGTCGGGCGCCGGCGCGGTCAGCGGACCGAACGGCTGCGACGGGTAGGTCGGCGTGATCAGCCAGTAGTAGGCGAGGATCCGCGTCCAGTACTGCACGATCGCGGCCGAGGTGTCGTAGACACCATCCGGGACGCGGCCGAGCAGGACGCCGGCGAACCACGCGACGATGACCAGCACGTAGAGCGCGATGCCGGTGACCACAGCCAGCAGGTACGCCGGGATGATCAGGATGATCCGGAAGAACACCGCGGCGCGGTTGAGCTTGCCGGGGGGCGGCACGTCGAGGTCGACCGCGTAGCCGCCCGGGTCGAGGCTGAACGGCGGGTAGTCGTCGGTCAGCAGGACGTAGTAGGCCACGACCCGCGTCTGCCAGCGCAGCACGCCGACCAGGAACTCCCGCATCCCCTGCGGCGCCCGGCCGATGAACAGCGAGGCGACCCAGACGAGGAACACGACGACGGACGCCGCGATCTGGAGGACGTACAGGACGATGTAGTGCGGGATGACGAGCAGGGCGCGGAAGAACGTCGTGAGCCTGTTGCGGTCGGTGGAGCGCAGCAGCCGCAGCTGGATGGGCAGTCCGTCCGGAGGTACGGCGGCGGTGGTCGGGTAGGCAGGAGCGGTCATCGCGGGAGTCCCCCTTGTCGTGGTCCGCGAGACCGTAGCGGATGGCGGCCCTCGTGGGCATCCCCCGCGCGGATCAGTCCAGCGCGCGTTCCAGGCTCGTGACGTCGTCGTCGATCCGGGTCTGATCCTCGAGCACCCGGGTGTCGACGACCTCGCCGCTGCTGTCGACCAGCCCGTCGGCGCGGGCCGCGCTGCGCACGTCGGTCTCGAACGTGGCGAGGTCGTCGCCCAGCGCCTGTCGCTGGGCGGCGGCGCCGCTGCCGTGGGCGTACCGGTCGAGCCGGGCGGCGGCCGTGAGCAGGCGCGCGCTGGCCGCGGTGGTGCAGTCCGAGCCGTCGGCTGGGCACGAGGAGCTGTCGACGGCGTCGTCGAACCGGCTGCCCTCGTTGATCAGGTCGATGGACTGGAGGCCGTGGAAGCCGTGTCCGGTGGCCAGGTCGATGGCTGACTCGCCCTGCTGCAGCCCGCCGAGCACCACCGCGACGATGAGGATCGCCCGACCGCCGCTGGTCACCAGGCCGGTGTAGCGGTGCGGGTCGGCGGCGGGCGCCCCGGCAGCTGTCGGCGGCATCGGGGGCATCGGCGGCAGGCCGGAGCCGGGCGGCGACGGGTACCCGTAGCCGGGCGGCGGCGGCGGAGCGGGATAGCCGTACCCGGGCGGTGGCGCCCCGTAGCCGTAGGGCAGCGAGGCGACCGGCGAGGCGGAGCGGTCGATGCCGTCGCCCATCGGACCCCACGGGTACGTCGGGGTGAGCAGCCAGCCGTATGCGAACAGCCGCGCCTGGTAGCGGACCGAGGTGGCGAGCGCGTCGGTCACCGCGCGGGGGATCCGCCCGGCGAAGACCCCGGCGAACCAGGCGAAGACCAGGAACAGGCCGAGGCCGCCGCTGACGACCGCGGAGATCACGTACGCCGGCAGGATCAGCACGATCCGGCCGAGCACCGCGAACCGGTTGAGGCGGCCGGCCGGCGGCAGCTCGACCTCGACCGGGTGCCCGACCGCGTCGCCCGACCACGGCGGGTACGCATCGGTGACGAGCGCGACGTAGCACTGCACGCGCACGTTCCACGCGACGACGTAGCCGAGGAAGCGTCGCAGCGGCGTCGGTGCGCGGCCGAGCGCGAGCGCCCCGAACCACACCGGGATGGCGACGATGCCGCCAAGGACGAGGAGCACCGCCGCGACGACGAGCTGCGGGACGGCGAGCAGGAGGCGGAAGAAGACGGTGAGCCGGTTGCGCCGTTCCGGCCGGTCGACGCGTAGGCGGACCGGCGTGCCGTCGGCGGCCGCCTCGAACCCCACGTCCACTGCGTCTCCCCTCGCGGCCCGGTGCCGGGCTGACGCTAGTGCGCCGGAGCCGCGTAGCGGTGGGCCCGGGCGGGTGAGCCGTCGCGCTCCAGCCAGCCGGCGACGTGGGTGCCGGTCCGGGTCCAGCCGCGCCGCTCGTAGCGGGTGATGGCGGCGGCTGCGGTCACGTGCACCTCGAGCGTCAGCGGCTGCTGCCGTGCCTGCGCGTCGGCCTCGACGGCGGCGAGCAGCAGATCCGCGACGCCGCGGCCCCGGGCGTCGCACGCCACGAAGAGCCGGCCGACATGGAGCCCGTCGTCACGGGCCTCGAGGACGACGTGGCCGAGCAGCGCCGCGCCGTCGACGACGACCCACGCGGCGACGGTCTCCTCAGGGGTGAGCCAGGTGCCGGCCGGCTCGTGCCACCGCACCGGGTAGCCGTCGCGTTCGTGGACCTCGCGCAGCACCGCGACCGCGGCCGGCAGGTCTGCCTCGGTACGCGGTCGGAGCAGCACCGACCCTGTCTACCGGTGCGGGCGGACCGGGTCCTGCCCGGGCCCCAAACGTGTGTGGGCTCCGTCATACGTGCAGGTTTTGACAGATAGGGGTCGGCGCGGCACCATCGCGGCCGTGGCGGTCTCGGAGCGGCGCGGCGGGGTGGAGACCGCCGACCCCCTCATCGCCCTGCTGCGGGCGCGCGGTCCGCTGACCCGCGCCACCCTCGCTGAGGTCACCGGC
>CAJCIY010000185.1 GCA_903970495.1 Candidatus Melainabacteria bacterium
CCTCGACGTGGTCGACGTGCGCGGCAACGTCGACACGCGGATCGCCGCCGTCACCTCCGGCCGGCTCGACGCCGTCGTGCTGGCCCGCGCCGGCCTGGCCCGCCTCGGCCGCCTCGAGGAGGTCACCGACACCTTCGCCGCCGACCTGCTGCTGCCCGCCCCCGGGCAGGGCGCGCTCGCGGTCGAGTGCCGCTCGGGGGAGCTCGCCGACCTGCTCGGCCCGCTCGAGGACCCGGCCACGCGCGCCGCCGTCACCGCCGAGCGCGCCGTGCTCGCCGGGCTCGGCGCCGGGTGCAGCACCCCCGTCGGCGCGCTCGCCGAGCCGGCGGCGGCCGGCCTGCGACTGCGCGCGACCGTGGCGGGGACGATCACCGCCGACGCCGACGGCGCCGACCCCCTGGAGCTCGGCCACCGCGTGGCCGGGCTGCTGCTCGACCGCGGGGCGCAGCCGTACCTGGGACCCACAGCACCGACGATCCCCATGACACCGAGGAAGCAGTAGCGATGGCAAGCAAGAAGAAGACCGCGGGGACGCTGTCCCTGGTCGGGACCGGCCCGGGCGACACCGGGCTGCTGACCGTGCGCGCGACCGAGGTGCTCCGCACCGCGGCCGTCGTGGCAGGGCCCGCGGCTCTGGTCGAGCGGCTCACCCCGTTCGCGGCGACGGACGCCGACCTGATGCCCGACGCGGCCACGGCCGACGTCGTGACCGAGGTGCGCGCCGGCAGGTCCGCCGCGATCCTCGTGGCCGGCGACGTGCTGGGCACCGCCGACGGGTTGACGCTGGTCAAGGCGCTCGGCCGCGCGCGGCTGCCGTACGAGGTCGTGCCGGGCGTCACCGCGCCGCTGGCCGTCGCCGCGTTCGCGGGGATCACCACGGCCGGTGTCGTCACCGTCGTCGAGGCCGACGAGGACGGCGCCACCGACTGGGCTGCGCTCGCCGCGTCCCCCGGTGCGCTCGTGCTGTCGCTGCCGGCGCAGCGGGCGGCGAAGGTCGCGACCGCGCTGGTCGAGCACGGCCGCGACGCCGACGAGCCCGCGTCGCTCACCGTCGCCGGCACCACGACGGCGCAGCGCACCGTGGCCGGCACCCTCGACACCCTCGGCGACACCGTCGACGGCGCGCGCCTGACCGGGGAGGCGACCCTCGTCGTCGGCGCCGCGGTCGCCACCCGCGACCGGCTCTCGTGGTGGGAGAGCCGGCCGCTGTTCGGGCTGCGCGTGCTGGTGCCCCGCACCCGCGCGCAGGCCGGGGAGACCGCGCAGCTGCTGCGGTCCTACGGCGCCGACCCGCTCGAGGTGCCGACCATCGGCGTCGAGCCGCCGCGCTCGCCCGCCCCGATGGAGCGCGCGATCAAGGGTCTCGTCGCCGGTCGCTACCAGTGGGTCGCGTTCACCTCGACCAACGCGGTCAAGGCGGTCCGCGAGCACCTCGAGGGCGTCGGCCTGGATGCCCGCGCGTTCGCCGGCGTCAAGCTCGCCGCGGTCGGCTCGGCCACCGCGGCCTCGCTCGCCGACTTCGGGCTGCGCGCCGACCTGGTGCCGTCGGGCGACCAGTCGAGCGAGGGCCTGCTCGAGGAGTTCCCCGAGTACGACGACCTGTTCGACCCGCTCGACCGGGTGTTCCTGCCGCGTGCCGACATCGCCACCGAGACGCTCGTCGCCGGGCTGAAGGAGCGCGGCTGGGCGGTCGACGACGTGACCGCGTACCGGACCGTGCGGGCGAGCCCGCCGCCGGCCCCGATCCGCGAGGCGATCAAGGGCGGTCGGGTCGACGCGGCGATGTTCACGTCGTCCTCGACGGTCCGCAACCTGGTCGGCATCGCCGGCAAGCCGCACGACAAGACGATCATCGCGTGCATCGGTCCGGCGACGGCGGCGACCGCGGCAGAGCTCGGGCTGCGGGTCGACGTCACCCCGAAGGAGGCGACGGTGCCCGCGCTGGCCGCGGCGCTCGCCGAGTTCGTGGTGGCCAAGCGCGCCGACGACGCGCGGCTCGCGGAGGAGGCGGCTCTCGCGGCCGCGGCCAAGCCGAAGAAGCGCGTCCGCCGATGAGGGCTCGTCTACGGACAGGCCCGCGGTGAGCGGGTTCCCGGTCGTCCGGCCGAGGCGGCTGCGGCGTACGCCGGCCCTGCGGCGGTTGGTCGCCGACGTCGCGCTGTCGCCGTCGGACCTGGTGCTGCCGCTGTTCGTGAAGGAGGGCATCGACGCGCCGTACCCGATCGGGTCGATGCCCGGCGTCGTCCAGCACACCCGCGACTCGCTCCGCAAGGCCGCGCACGAGGCGGCCGACGCCGGCGTCGGTGGCCTGATCCTGTTCGGCATCCCCGCCGAGAAGGACGCCCGCGGCTCTGGTGCCGACGACCCCGAGGGGATCGTGCAGCTCGCCCTCGGTGACCTCGTCGCCGACGGCATCGCCGACCAGGCGGTGCTGATGACCGACCTCTGCCTCGACGAGTACACCGACCACGGTCACTGCGGCCTGCTGACCGCGGCGGGCGAGGTCGACAACGACGCCACCCTCGACCGGTACGCAGCCATCGCCGTCGCGCAGGCGCAGGCCGGTTCGTCGGTCGTCGCGCCGAGCGGCATGATGGACGGCCAGGTCGCCGCGATCCGCGGTGCGCTCGACGGTGCCGGCTACCCGGACCTGCCGGTGCTGGCGTACGCGGTGAAGTACGCCTCGGCGTTCTACGGCCCGTTCCGCGAGGCCGCCGAGTGCGCGCCGCAGTTCGGGGACCGCAGCGCCTACCAGCAGGACCCCGCCCGCCGCGTGGACGAGGCGCTCCACGAGGTCGCGCTCGACCTCGCCGAGGGCGCCGACGCGGTCATGGTGAAGCCGGCGCTGCCCTACCTCGACGTGCTCGCGGCGGTGCGCGCAGCGGTCGAGGTGCCGGTCTTCGCCTACCAGGTGAGCGGCGAGTACGCGATGGTCGAGGCCGCCGCCGCGCAGGGCTGGATCGACCGTGACCGGGTCATCGCCGAGACGCTGACGTCGGTGAAGCGGGCCGGCGCCGACGGGATCCTGACGTACTGGGCGACCGAGATGGCGCTGCGGCTGCGATAGTCCGCCACATGCCCGGCCTGCGCCCGCTCGAGCCGACCGGGTACGACGCGTGGCTGGCCCGGGCGCGTGACCGGATGGTCTCGCTGCGCGCCCCCGGCCGGGCGGACGCCGCCGAGATCGTCGACGGGCTCGTCGCACGCCTGCTCCCGGACGGCCTGCTGTCGGCGGACCAGCACGTGCTCGCCGGCGCCGACGGCGAGCTGTGGTTCATGGCCGGCGCGGACCCCGTCGTCCTGGACCTGGGCGGTGACCCGCGGGTGCTGCTGCCCGCGGTCCACGACGCCGCACGCCGGGCCGGTGCGGGCGAGATGAAGGTCCTGGCCTTCCCGTCGCAGCCCGACCTCGCCGCCGCGACCGCGGACCTCGGCTACGCGCCCGTCGCGACGAGGATGCGGCGAGGCGAGCTCGGACAACGCCCCGGCGACCGGGACCTCATGCTGCAGCCCATGTCGACGGCTGCCGCGGTGGTGTTCGCCGAGAACCTGGTCGCCTCGTACGCGGCCGACCTGCTCTCGAACGGGAGCGTCACCGACCCGGAGGCCGCATCGGCCACCGCCCGGCGGCAGACCGACGAGGCGCTGGCCGGGCCGGGCTCCGTCGTGCTCGCGGGCTTCGCCGCAGGCGAGGAGGTCGGCACGGTGTGGCTCGACGTCGACGGCGACGAGACCTTCATCCTGGACATCGTGGTCACGCCCGAGCACCGCGGCCGGGGTTTCGGCCGCGCCCTCATGGTCGCGATCGAGGACCACGCCCGGGAACGGGGCTGCCGGTCGGTCGCACTGTCGGTCTTCGGCGACAACGCGGTCGCCCGCGGCCTGTACGACTCGCTCGGCTACCAGGTCACCGAGACGTTCCTGCGGGTCGGCCTCTAGCCGGGTGCGGCGTTCTTGTCCGCCTCGTGGACGCCCTCGGCCAGCCCGCCGTCGAGCTGCTCGCCCTCCTGCTCGCCGTCCTCGCCGCCGGTCCCGAGGTCGACCTGCAGCGCGCCGGGGTCGTCGCGCTCCCGGGCAGCCTCGGCAGCGGCGTCGGTCCCGGGGCCGGCCGGCGGTTCACCGGGCTGCTGGGTCACGACGCCGGGACCGCGTACGTGCCGACGAGCTCGCCCTTCGCCAGCACGTGGCTGCCGGTGTTGAAGCGGAAGAACGCGTACGTCGCCGAGGTGTCGATGCCGGCCTGTTCGACGTCGAGCGCC
>CAJCIY010000186.1 GCA_903970495.1 Candidatus Melainabacteria bacterium
GTGTGGCAGTTCTTGCACTCCAGCGCGGCGGCCGGATTCGTCGTCAGGCCGTGCTGGCCGGAGACAGCGTCGAGAACAGCGGTCATCAGATCCCCAGTCATCTGTCCCGCACATCGCTGTGCGGGCCGGAGTTGGCACCGAGCGTGCAGGGCTGCACGCGGGTTGCCGGGGCTTCGACGGGCCGGTTCCCTCTGCCCCTCTGGATGAGGTGTTGCGTTCGCGTGAAAAGTGCCGTGATGGGCGCGTTTCGTCGCAGGCGCTGTGCCAGTGTACGGCCATGCGCCCGGACGCCTCCCGGTGGTTCGACCGCCGGACGTACGCAGCCGACGCCGCGCCGACGCCGCGCGCCCTGCACGCCCTGGCCGCCGGTCGCGTCGCCACCGTCGTCATCCCGGCGCTCGACGAGGAGCCGACGGTGGCCGGCGTGGTCCGGGCGATCCGGCCGCTGCTCGCGGCGGGCGTGGTCGACGAGGTGCTCGTCGTCGACGGCGGCTCCAGCGACCGGACCGTCGCCGAGGCCCGCGCGGCGGGCGCACGGGTCGAGCAGGTGCGCGACCTGCTGCCCTCCTGCGGCACCCGGCCGGGCAAGGGCGAGTCGCTGTGGAAGGCGATCGCCGACACCGAGGGCGACCTGCTCGTGTTCCTCGATGCCGACGTCCTGGACGCCTCGCCCCGGTGGGTGTGCGGGCTGCTCTGGCCGCTGCTCGCCGAGCCCGAGGTCGCGTACGTGAAGGCCTGCTACGACCGACCGCTGAACGGCGCGCCCACCGGCGGCGGCCGGGTCACCGAGCTCGCGGCGCGGCCGATGCTCGACCTGCTGTGGCCGGCGCTGGCCGGGGTCGTGCAGCCGCTGTCCGGTGAGTTCGCCGGCACCCGCGTGCTGCTCGAGTCGCTGCCGTTCGCCGGCGGGTACGCCGTCGAGATCGGGCTGCTGCTCGACGCGTACGCGGCGGTCGGCCTGGACGGGCTGGCGCAGGTCGACCTCGGCGTCCGCCGGCACCGCAACCGCGAGACCCACGACCTCGGCCGGATGGCGGCCACCGTGCTCGCCGAGGCGCTGACCCGGGCGGGGCTGGAGCTCGAGGGCGGCGACCTCACGCAGTTCGTCCGCGCGGGCGGTGCGTGGATGCCCGCCGAGCACGGCGTCGGCGCGCCCGGCCGGCCGCCGATGCTGCAGGTCCCCGAGTACGCGGCCCGCCGCGCCGAGGCGTCCTAGCCTCCGTCCTAGCCTCTAGGCCGTGACGTACCCGGCGCTGCTGCAGACCGTGCTCGACGCCATGGACCACCGCGGGCTCGCCGAGTTCTACCGGCAGCTGCTCGGCTGGCGCTACCGCGACGGGGACGCCGACGGCGAGCACGACTGGCTGGTGCTCATCGGCCCCGGTCAGCGGCTGGCCTTCCAGCAGGTCGAGGCGCTGCCGCCCAGCACCTGGCCCGACAGCTACGTCCCGCAGCAGCTGCACCTCGACCTGACGGTGCCCGACGTCCCGTCGCTCGACCGCCAGCACGAGCGGGCCCTCGAGCTCGGCGCGGTGCTGCTGCTGGACCGGTCCGACGACGCCGACGAGCCGCTCCGGGTGTACGCCGACCCCGCCGGCCATCCGTTCTGCCTCTTCGTCTCCGCGTGATCGTCTACAGCGACCTCGACGGGACGATGGTCGGCCCGCGGGGCTGCTTCTTCCGCGCCGCCGACCGGTCGGTGACGCTCGAGCCGGCCCGCGCGCTCGCCACGTACCTCGGGGCCGGTCACACCCTGGTGCTGGTCAGCGGCCGCACCCGCGCGCAGCTGCAGGAGGCGGCGCTGATCTTCGGCGCCGACGGGTTCGTCGCCGAGCTCGGCGCGCTCGTCGCGTGGGAGTCGGGGCGGCGGGTGGAGTCGCTGCCTGCGGGCTCGCCCGCAACGGACGACCTGGTCGCCGACCTGCTCGCCGAGTTCGCCGGCCGGCTCGAGCACCACGCACCGTGGCACGTCGGCCACGAGGTCGACGTGATGCTCCGCGGATCCGTACCCGACCCCGAGGTGCGGGAGTGGCTGCAGCGCAAGGGCTTTGGACACCTCGAGCTGCGCGACAACGGCGTCCTGCCGCCGCAGCGTGAGACCGGGCTCAGCGTCGAGGGGCCGGTCCACGTCTACCACCTGCTGCCGGCCGAGGTCTCCAAGGGTGCCGCCGTCGCGTGGGATCTTGCGCGCCGCGGTCTCGACCCGTCGGAGGCGGTCGCGGTCGGCGACAGCGCGAGCGACCTGGTGATGGCGGCGGCCGTCGGCCGGTTCTTCCTGGTCGCCAACGGCGCCGAGCACGCCGGCGAGCTCCCGGCCAACGCGACCGTCACCGACGGGCCGCTCGGCGCCGGCTGGGCGCAGGCCGTCACCTGGGCGACGCGCTAGACCGCTCGTACGCGGTGAGCGTCCCGCCGATCCCCGTCGCCGCTGGCTGCGGCCTGGACACCAGGACGACGTCCCCGCCACCTCCGACGAGCGAGTTGACCGGCGTCGTCGTGACCGGCCCGTACGGCTCGAGCGTGACCGGCCGCAGCGCCTGTGCCGTCTGCGCGGCCTCACCGCGCCGGATCACGTACGGCTGGCCGCCGACGACCGCGACCTCGGCCGTCGCGAGGCGTGCGCTTCCAGGCACGAGCGCGGGATGGTCGTCGGTCACGGCCCCCGAGGCCACACCGTCTGCGCTCGCGTACAGGACCCGCCCCGACTCGATGCCGACGGCGCTGGCCTGCAGACCGCTCCCGTCGGCCGGTGACCGGGTGTCGACGACGACCCGCGTGTCGGTGCCCGTCACGAGGTCGAGCCGACGGACGAACCCCGCCTCGCCCATCAGGATGAGGTAGCGCGGTCGGCCGGCGCTGCTCAGGATCAGCTGAAGCTCGGTGAAGTCCGGCTGGTACGGCGCAGCCCCGAGCTCGAGCGGGCTGTCCCGCAGGTCGAGCGGGGGTGTGAGGTCGCTGATGGTGCCGTCCGAGGTCACGACGCCGGTCCGCACCTGCTGCGTGAGCGCGGCGGATCCACGCCCGGCCAGGACGACCGAGAGCGGGCCGCTCCCGGCGTCGGCTGCGCCCAGGTATGCGCCGGCGGCCCCGTACGTCGTCGTGAGGTCGACCGACCGCAGCACCGCGGTCGTGCGGTCGTCGTACACGGTCAGCTCGGCGTCCTGCTCCGGCGAGCCGGTGACGTCGTTCTCCGTGCTGAGCACGAGGGCGTGTCCGCCGCGGATCGCGAGCCGCTCGTCGCTGACGTCGCCGTACGGGTAGCGGTGCACCTCCTGCAGCAGCTGACCGTCGGCGCCGTGCAGCAGGATCGGCTCGTTGGTCGACGGGTCGGAGGCGACCGCCCACACCTGCCCGTCGGCCTCGGTTGCCGTGAACACGTCGAGGTTCGACGGGACCGTCACCTGGGCGGCCCGGGCGAACCCGGGCAGCGGTGCGCCCGTCGTGTCCCGCGGTGCGGACGGCAGGACCCGGTCCGCGCGGTGGGTCGTGGCGGAGGTGATGCCGACCGCGGCGAGGGCGATGACGACGACGGTCACGCCCGCGACCGCGCCGCCCCGGGCGCGGCGCTGCCGGCGGGCGCTGGTCTCGGCGCCCGCGAAGTCCGGACCGCCCGGTGTGACGGCGGCGGCGTACGCGGTCATCCGCTGGCGCAGGGTGGTCTCGGTGCTCATCGGTGCTCCTCGAGGAGAAGGGCGATCGCGGCGAGGCCGCGGGAGGTGTAGGCCTTCACGGATCCGACCGAGCAGCCCATGGCCGCCGCCGCCTGCTTCTCGGTGGCATCGACGTAGAAGCGGAGGACGAGCGCCTCGCGCTGCCGCCGCGGCAGCGCCTTCAGCGCAGCGATCACGGCGTCGCGCTCGACGCCGGCGATCGCGGCCTCGTCGGCCCCGGGTGCGTCGGGACCCGGGGACGGCTCATGCCGCCGGGCGACGATCGTGCGGCGGAGCCGGGACCGCGCGCCGTTCACGACCGCCCGCCGCAGGTAGGCCAGCGCCGCGTCCGGGTCGCGGAGCTCGACCTTGCGCCGCAGGCACCCGACGAGCGCGTCCTGGACGACGTCCTCGGCATGCGCCGGGTCGCGCAGCAGCAGCGCAGCCAGGCGCACGAGCGCAGACCAGTTGCTGACCACCACCCCGCTGAAGGGATCGACCGCGACCCGGTCGTCCGCCAGCTCCACGTCGCTCACCCCATCAGGACGCCGAGCCGGCCGCAGAGGTTGTACGGCTAGCCTCGCCGATCGTGCCTGCCGACCTGATCGTGGCCTCGAACCGCGGCCCCGTGTCCTTCGTCCGCGACGGCGACGAGCTCGTGGGCCGGCGCGGCGGCGGCGGCATGGTCAGCGGCATGCTGTCGGCCCTCGCGGGCAGCGAGGCGGTCTGGGTGTGCGCGGCGCTGTCCGACGCCGACCGCGAGGCGGTCGCGGCGGGTGTCGAGGTCACCGACCCGGTCCGGGTACGGATGCTCGCCATCGACGAGGACGTCTTCCAGGCCGCGTACAACGACGTCGCGAACTCGGTGCTCTGGTTCGTCAACCACCTGCTGTACGCGACGCCCACCGCACCGGTCTTCGACGCCGCCTTCCGCGAGCAGTGGACCGCGTACGTCGCCTACAACCAGGCCTTCGCCGACGCCGTCGCGGGCGCCGCGGCGGACGGCGCGAAGGTTCTCGTGCAGGACTACCACCTGTTCCTCGCGCCGGCGATGCTCCGCGCCGCCCGGCCGGACCTGCGGATCGCCCACTTCACCCACACCCCGTGGGCGCCGCCGGAGTACTTCGCGCTGCTGCCCGACGACGTCGCCGCCGCGATCCTCACCGGCGTCCTCGGCGCCGACCACGCCGGCTTCCTGTCGCCGCGGTGGGCGGATGCTTTCCAGGCCTGCGCGGCCGACCTCGCGGGCGGGTCGTGGACCGCCGGCGGCGTGGCGCACGGCGGCCGGCTCACGAGCGTCGGCGTCCACGGGCTCGGCGCCGACCGCGCCGACCTCGAGGCGATCGCCCACTCCGAGCAGGTCGACCGGCTCCTCGGTGAGCTGCGCTCCGAGGTACGCGAGTCCCGCGTCCTGCTGCGCGTCGACCGCACCGAGCTGTCGAAGAACATCGTGCGTGGGCTGCTGGCGTACCGGGAGCTGCTGCGGACGCACGCCGAGTGGGTCGGGCACGTGGTGCACCTGGTGTTCGCCTACCCCTCGCGGCAGGACCTGGCCGAGTACCGCGACTACACCGAGTCGGTCACCCGCATCGTCGAGGAGATCGGCACCGAGTTCGCCACCCCCGACTGGCAGCCGGTCCACCTGTCCGTGCGCGACGACTTCGAGCGCTCGCTCGCCGCGATGCGCCTGACGGACGTGCTCGTGGTCAACCCGATCCGCGACGGCATGAACCTCGTGGCGAAGGAGGGCCCGGTGCTGTCGGACGACGGGCTGGTGCTGCTGCTCTCGACGCAGGCGGGCGCGGCGGACGAGCTCGGTGACGACGCTCTCCTGGTCAACCCGTACGACGTGAGCCAGACCGCCGAGCAGCTCCACGCCGCGCTGCTGATGGACCCCGGTGAGCGGCGGGTGCGCTGCGACCGGCTGGCCGCCGCGGCGACCGCGCTGCCCCCGGCGCAGTGGTTCGCCGACCAGCTCGCCGCCCTCGACTGATCAGTCGGCCCGCCAGCCC
>CAJCIY010000187.1 GCA_903970495.1 Candidatus Melainabacteria bacterium
TGGCGGCGGTGGCGGCGGTCCAGAGCTCCGCCTGGTCGACGGTCTCGCCCATCACCCAGCGGTCGAGGATGTCCCACACCGCGGCGATCTGCGAGGCGAAGTCGTACGGGTACCAGCCGAGCCGGTCGAACTCGTTGACCGACGACCGGATGATCGTGCCGGCGACACCGACCAGCACCCGAGGGTCGTCCGTCGCGGTGCCGATCAGCCGAGGGATCAGCGGCACCATCCGCGACCGCTCGCCGTCCGCGAGGTTGTCGTTCAGCCGGATCGCGAGGGTGGCGAGCGCGCCCATCGTGCAGGCGGGACGGTCGGTGAACGGCTCGCCCGCGAGGATCGAGACGTACTCCATGACGCAGGCGCCCTGCTTCGGGTCGTTGTGAGCGCCGGAGGACAGGACGGGCATGAAGTCCGGGGTGTTCGGCATAGCGGGGCTCCTTCAGTAGGCTGAGGTCTTGCAGGGCTCCGATGCCGTCCGGGTAGGTCCGGGCGGCATCGCTTCGTTCAGGCGGTGGACCGCCACGGACGGCGACGGTCAAGGACGACAGCGACGCGCGCGGCGACCTCGGGGGACAGCGGGCCAGCGGCACGACCAGCAGTCCGGCCTGCCTCAGCGGCCCGCTGCTCCGCAGTCCGCGGAGGTGTGGTGGCCATCAGCCGACCTGCTCGCCGGCGTCCGGCACGCTCGAGATCGCGGCGAGCGTCACTCCGAGGCGGCTCGCGATGCGGGTCAGGACTTCAGGCGCGGGGTTCTTCTTGTTCGCTTCGATGTTGCTGAGGTAGCCAGGGCTGATCTCGCAGGAGATGGCGAACTTGCCGTGTGCGTGGCCCAGAGCTTCGCGAAGCGCTCGGATCGCGTCACCGTTCGCGCGCCTCGTGGTGACGGCTGTTGGGGGCATGCGAGAGAGACTAGGAAAGGTTGGGAAACAAGTCAAGCAAGGCAAGGAAAAATCTTGCGTGGCCTTACCTACGAGGCGCTGAGCAGGTCTTTTCTGATGCCTACCTACGCGTAGTTACGCCTGTGGTTTTCCGACAATCTGGACACTGCCCGGCCAACGTCTCGATGGACTTTCCTTGCGTTGCCCAGGACACTCAGCCCGTGCAAGAGGAGGACTGGCAGTCGCTCGCCGAGGCCGTGTTGACCCGCCGCGTGCAGATGGGCTTCCGCTACGCCACGAAGTTCTCCGAGGCCACTGGCTTCCAGCTTCGCACCTACAACGACATCGAGAACGCTCGGCGCAAGAGCTACGCCCGAGCGACCCTCATCGCGCTCGAAGAGGCTCTTGAATGGGAGTCCGGCTCTGTGTCCGCCGTCTTGTCGGGCGGCCGCCCTACGGTGCGAGCCGTCGAGGCGACGCACGTCGCATCCCGGCCGGACGCGTCACTCCTCACTGACGAAGAGCTCACTGCCGAGCTGAACCGGCGTCTCGCGCGCAACGCACAGGACGTGCAGCGGAACGCGGAAGGGACTTGAGCATGCCGGGGGGCAATCCGTGGGCCGCGCTCAAGGAGCGCGACGACGTCCTGTTCGACCTGGCCGACCTGCCAGCGGGCGAGCACGGCCGCTGGTACGCCGGCGAGCGCGTCATCCTGCTCGCCAAGGGTCTCACCTACGCCGAGCGCCGCACAGCGCTCGGTCACGAGCTCGGCCACGCCCACTTCGGCGACACCTGCACCGGCAACGCGCACGTCAACAGTCGCCAGGAGCGGGCTGCCGACATCTACGCCGCGAACATGCTGATCGACATCGACGACCTGATCTCAGCGCTGCGCTGGTCGTCTGACCCGTGGGAGATCGCCGACGACCTGCAGGTCACGCCCCGGCTCGTCGAGATCCGCGAGGCACGGATGCACCCAGGGGAGCGGGCGTACCTTCGCCGGCAGCTCGCGGATCAGGTTGAGGCTGATGACGAGCCCTGAGCCGTGGCGCAGCACAGGGTTCGACCGTTTCGAGCGGACGACCGAGTGGCCGCTGCTGGCTCTGTCGCTGTTGCTGATCCCGCTTCTCGTCATCCCCGAGGTCTCAACGCCCGGCCGCGGCGAGCGGCACGCGTTCGACTACCTCGACTGGACGATCTGGCTCGTCTTCGTTGTCGACTACCTCGCCCGGTTGTACCTGGCCGCGGGCTACCGGCGCAGCTTCATCCGGCACAACCTGTTCGACCTGGCGCTCGTCGCCGTGCCGATGCTGCGGCCACTGCGTGTCGCGCGGCTCGCCCGAGTGCTGCGCGTGGGCCGGCTCGGCGCGCTGCTCGGGTCGACGACGCACCGGCAGCAGCAGTCGCTCCGCAACCGGGCGCTGGCGAGCGTCGCGATCGTCGCCGGCTCGCTCACGCTGCTCTGCTCGGTGCTTGAGCTCGACTCGCAGCGCGGCCAGCCCGGCGCGAACATCCACAGCTTTGGCGACTCGATCTGGTGGGCGTTCTCCACCGTGTCGACCGTCGGCTACGGCGACCGCTACCCGGTGGGCGCCGAGGGCCGACTGATCGCCATAGTGCTCATGATCGCCGGTGTCGCCCTGTTCGGGACGATCACCGCCGCGGTTGCGTCGTGGTTTGTGCAGCACTTCCAGGACGATCAGAGGCCAGCCGGCGACGACATCCCGGCTAGGCTCGACCGCCTTGAGCAGAGCCTGGCCAGGATCGAAGCGGCGCTCATGGCCGACGTATCAAGGGGGAACTGATGACCTACGGACAGCCAGTTGGGACGCCGCCTCGACCGCCCGAGCCGCCGGCTTCCGGTGGACCGAGCTGGTATCAGCGCCGATGGGTGCTCGCCACCATTGTTGGCGTCATCATCTTCATCATCGGAGCGTCGATCGGCGCAGCCGGTGGCAAGACCAAGACGAAGACCGTAGCGAGCCCGGCGGTGACGACGACTGCGACCGAGACCACCACAATGCCTGTTCCAGGACCAACGAAGACCGTCGCAACGACAACCGTCAAGGACATCGTGAAGGTAACCACGACCTACACGCCGCCCGTGGTGACGGCGTTCGCCGGTGACGGCACCTTCCTGGTGAACAGTCAGGTCGCGCCGGGCACCTACGAGTCAGACGGCCCGTCGACCGCAGACGGGATCGGCGAGTGCTCTTACTCGGTCAACGCCAAGGGCAGCGGCATCGGCGCGATCATCGACAACGGCAACACGTCGGGCCAGACGGTCATTCAGGTGCCAGCTTCCGCGTACACGGTAATGACGCAAGGATGCGACCCCTTCCACAAAGTCGGCTGATGTCCGAGGCGTCCGGCACAGTCCGACCCGTGGGGATCAGTGAGGCGGACCAGGCGGTGCTCAAGTTCGCGGGCAAGCGGTGGCTGCACTTAGGTGCTCAGGAGCAGGCCATCCACGACCAGTTCGGGTGGTCGCCGACCCGATTCTGGCAGCGGGTGAACGGGCTGCTGGACGACCCGGAGGCTTACTTGGCCGAGCCGCAGCTGGTGAAGCGGCTGCGCCGGATCCGCGACCTCAGGCAGAAGGACCGCGCGCCGCGCCGGGTCGGCTAGCCCCCACAGGAAGCAAGATCGTTACCTGACGTTCCTTCACCGATGCACCCCGCGTGTGCATGATGACGCCGTGCACCGTACTGTTCGCCGCCGTGGGGGGCGACCAGCAGGAGTACCGCGAGCTCGTCGAGTGGCTCAAGGCGCACCGCTGGCGCGTCGATGAGAGCCGCGGTGGCTACCCAATGGCGTTCTGCCCCTGCCGGGGTCACAAGAAGACGCTGCACTACACGCCGTCGAACCCCAACTACTGGCGGAACGCCAGGGCGTGGTTCAGGCGTTGCGAATGCTGGGAGGATTAGGCCATGACCGGAACCATGTTCGGAGTCGAGATCCAGCTGTTCTCCAGCGGTGGCGACCCGGCTGACCACTTCGAGCACGTCGTCGACTGCTACGCCAAGCTCGAGGCGAGCCACGAGCAACTGCTGGACGTCGCCTTCTCATACTCCGCTCTCAGCCACGGCACCGTCGGCCGTATCGAGGTCGAGGTCACCGTCGCTGCCGGCACCTCCGACGAGGCGACCGCTGTTGCCCGCAGCGCTGTTCGCTCCGCGATCCACGACGCCGGCGGGTCAACGCCGGACTGGGACGCAGCCGGTGACGGCGGCGTCGTCGTGTACCGCCTCGTCGACGAGGACGCACAGCTCGTCAGCTAGCTCACGTCTCGATAGGTGATGTCGAGCCGGCTCGGGTCGAGGTAGCGGCCGGCCTTCCCAGCGGGGGCGACGTCGATCCGCTCGACGACTGCGGCGACGACCGTGCGCTGCCGATCGGGCGGTTCGCACATCCACCCGTCGAAGGTCAGCGGGGTGCTCCGCGCGCCGGCGCGCGCTGCCTGCGCCTCAAGCACCCGGATGCGGTCTCGGAGCCGCTTAGACAGGATCCGCAGCTGTGCGGGCGAGACGTCGGGGTCGTCGGCGAACTCGCGGGTGACGAGTTCGAGCCGCGCTCGGGCGGCGTCGAGCTCGGAGGTGTCGCTGCTCGGCGTGGCCGGCTGAGGGGGCGTGGTCGCTGCAAGCCGCTCGTCGACGGCGGCGAGCACGTACGCGTCCAGCTGGGTCTCGGAGACGGCGTTGCGGAAGCAGTTCGGGCAGGCGTAGCGGCGGCGAGTGGGGCTGCCGGTCTGCTTGAGTGACCGCAGCCGGGCGCGGCCTCCGACCTCGGCGGCGCACCTGGTGCAGTAGAGCAGCCCGGACAGAAGGTGACGGTGCGCCGCGGTCCGGCGGCTCAGCCGTTCCGGATCTAGGAGCGTGTCGCAGACGGCGCGCCATGTCGGCTCGTCGAGGACCGCTGGCCACGCCGCTCGGCCGACGGTCTCGCCGCGCCTGGTGAGGAAGCCGGCGACCGACGGCCGAAGCAGCACGCCGCGGAGCGACGCGTGGGTCCAGGTCGTGCTTCCTCGGACGGTCGTGAAACGGCCGTCCAGATCGGCGCAGATGGACCGGAGCGACTCGCCGGCCAGCACTCGCGCGGCGGCGTCGCGGATCGCTGCCGCCTCGTCCGGCACCAGCTCGGCGCGATCGGCGGTCAAGCCGAACAGTCGCTCGCCGCTGTGTGAGAGGCCAGCCGCGGCCCGGTCGTCGAAGGCGCGCTTGATGCGGCGCGAAGAGTCGTCCGAGGCCTTGCACGCCGCGGCGACGAGAATGCGCAGCACTAGCCGGTCGTCGGGGTTCGCGAGGTCGCGGCCGCCGCCGGCGCACAGCAGTCGCAGGCCGTGGTCGGCGGCCTCGATGAGCTCCTCGAGGTCGCGGGGCTGCCGCATCAGCCGGTCGGGGTGCCACACCGCGAGCATGGTGATCTCGCCGACGCGGACCTGGGCGAGCATGTCATCCCACGCGGGCCGTTTCCGGTCGCGCTGCCAGGCGGATCGGTCGTTGTCGCGGAAGACGAGCGGCTCGCCGACGCCTTCCTGTGCGAGCATGCGACGGCAGTCCGCTTCCTGCCGGTCGACGCCGGCGCCTTCCTCGAGCGGGTCCTTGCTGATGCGGGTGTAGAGGGCTGCGGACACGGCGCCACCATTCGGGATAGGTACGACACCCCAACAGTCGTGGTCTTCCTGATCCCGCTCGTCGGCCCGACCATCGCCGACGCCTTCAAGAGCGCGATCAGCAACGTCACCAACACGACGTCCGGCGGCTGACCCCTCCGGTGGAGCGTGACGACGAGGGCGCGGCCGTCGTCGAGTACGTCCTGGTCTCGGTGCTGCTGGTGCTGGTCTTCCTCGCGGTCGCGCAGCTCGCGCTGGTGATCCATGCCCGGGACGTGCTGGTCGCCGACGCGGCCGAGGGTGCGCGGGTGGCCGCGCTGCGCGACTCCTCGCCGCACGCCGGTGAGCAGGACTGCGCGAGCCTGGTCCGCCAGACGCTGTCGCACCTCGTCACGGGCGGCGCCGGACCGTGCACCGCCGCCGCTCTCGGCGGCGACCCGGCGCTGGTCACCATGCGCGTCCGCGCCACCGTCCCGCTGACGCTGGTGCCGTTCGGGCACGTGCACCTCGACGTGATCGCCCACGCGGTGCGGGAGCCGGCGTGACCGTCCGGCTGCGCGGCCGCCTCCGCGGCGACGAGGGCTCGTCGCTGATCGAGTTCGTCGGCGCCACCGTGATCCTGCTCGTCCCGCTGGTGTACGTGCTGCTGTCGGTGTTCTCGGTGCAGCGGGCGTCGTTCGGCGCCAGCGAGGCGGCGCGGGAGGCGGGTCGCGCCTTCGCCACGGCACCGGATGCGGCGACCGGCCTGCAGCGGGCCTCGTACGCGGCCGGGCTGGCGATGGGCGACCAGGGCGTCGCGGGCGACCCGACGCTCGTGTTCACCGCGGCCGGGACCGGCTGCCACGCGACCCCGGTGGCGCCGGGGCTGCTGCCCGGCTCGTCGTACACGGTCTGCGTGCTCGAGGACGTCCACCTGCCGTACGCGGACCGCGGGGTGCTCCGGCAGGTCGTGCCGGCGACCGTCCACGTCGTCGGCAGCTACACGCTGGTCGTCGACCGGTTCCGGTCGACATGAGACGCGCCCGCACCGTCCGGCAAGACCGCGACCAGGGCTCGATCCTGATCCTCACGATCGGGTTCGTCGTGATCGCGATGCTGCTGGTGTTCGCGGTCGTCGACGCCAGCGCGGTCTTCCTCGACCGTCGCGACCTGGCGTCCGCCGCCGACGGCACCGCGCTCGCGGCGGCGCAGCAGGTCGACACGGACGCGGTCTACGCGCAGGGGGCGAGCGGCGACCTGCCGCTCGACCCGGCAGCCGTGCAGCGGACGGTCGCGGGCTACGTCGCGCGCGAGTTCCCGCCCGCGCAGTACCCCGGCTGGAACTTCAGGGCCGACACCGGCGCGCACTCGGTCACGGTGACGGCCACCCGCGTCGTACGCCTCCCGGTCTACGGGACGGTCACCGTGGCCGCGTCCGCCACGGCGAGCGACCGGAGCTAGGCCCGCGCGTCGCGCTCCTCGGCGATGCGGTGGGGCACCCGTAGGAAGCGGATCGCGGTCACCAGGCCGACACCGCCGACGACGTTGCCGAACGCCGACCACACCAGCGCCACGAACCAGCTGAGCCACGAGTAGTCGGCGTGGCCCGACAGCAGCCCCGCGAACATCAGGATCGAGTCCAGCACCGAGTGGAACAACATCCCGCCGACGAGCACGAACGACATCAGCACGGCCGGGACGATGCGTACGCCCATCGAGTCGGTGGCGTGCTGCATCCGCGTCAGCAGCGTGATCACGGCGCCGGCGAGCACCGCCAGTGCGAACGACTGCCCCGTGACCCCGAGGTGCGCGTAGTGCGCGCCGAGCTCCCGCGCGGTGCCGCGGAGGTCGGGCCGCGCCGTGATCATCAGGTACGCCATGAGCAGTCCGGCCGCGAGGTTCGCGCCGAGCGTGACCGCCCAGAGCCGGACGAGCGCCCGCAGCCGGCCGGCCTTCGCGACCACCGCGGTCACCGGAACCAGGAAGTTCTCGGTGAACAGCTCCGAGCTCGCCATCAGCAGCGCGACGAAGCCGACGGTGAACGCCAGCGCGCCGAGCAGCGGCTGCCCGGTCTTGTCGTCCACGACGAGGTAGGCGAACACCCCGATGCCGACGTCGACGCCGCCGAGCAACCCGGTCGAGACCAGCGGCAGCAGCGGTCGGGCCAGGCGGGTCTCGCCCTCGTCGACCAGCCGGTCGAACGCGTCCTCGATCGCCTGCTCATCGCGGGAGCCGGCCGGCGAGACCGTGCCCCGGGCGGCGTCCACCGTCTTGGCGGCGACCCGCTTCGGGGTCGTCGCGCCGGTGGGCGTCAGCGGTCTGCTCCCCGATCCGTCACGGTCGGCGGCGTACCCGAAGCCAGGTGGTCGATACGCTGGCGGGCGTGTCCGACATCTCCGAGCGACTGGGTGAGCTGGACACGACCCTCAGCGGCATCGAGATCGTGCTGGACGCGGACACGCTCCGGGCGGAGCTCGTCGGCCTCGACGAGCAGGCCAGCGTGCCCGACCTCTGGGACGACCAGGAGCGCGCGCAGCAGGTCACGACGCGCATGTCGCTGGTGCGCTCGACGCTCGAGAAGCTTGCCGACCTGCGGGCCGGCCTCGACGACGCCCGGACGGCGGTCGAGCTCGAGGACGAGGACCTGCTCGCCGAGGTCGAAGCCTCGCTGCCCGCGCTCGGCCGCGCGATCGAGGAGCTCGAGGTCCGCACGCTGCTGTCCGGCGACTACGACGAGCGCAACGCGCTGGTGCAGATCAACCCCGGCGCCGGCGGCGTCGACTCGCAGGACTGGGCCGAGATGCTGCTGCGCATGTACGCCCGCTGGGCGGAGCGCAACGACTTCGGGCTCGACGTCTTCGACACCCAGTACGCGGAGGAGGCCGGCATCAAGTCGACCACCTTCACGATCAAGGGCCCGTTCGCCTACGGCACCCTCGCCGGCGAGCACGGCGTCCACCGGCTGGTCCGCATCAGCCCGTTCGACAACCAGGCGCGGCGGCAGACCTCGTTCGCCGCCGTCGACGTCACGCCCGTCGTCGAGGCGAGCGACCACGTCGACATCGACGAGAAGGACATCCGGGTCGACGTCTACCGCAGCTCCGGCCCCGGCGGCCAGGGCGTCAACACGACCGACTCCGCCGTACGCATCACCCACCACCCGACCGGCATCGTCGTGACCTGCCAGAACGAGCGGTCGCAGATCCAGAACCGGGCCAGCGCCATGGTCGTGCTGCAGGCGAAGCTGCTCGAGCGGCGCCGGCAGGAGGAGGCCGCCGCGATGGACAAGCTGCGCGGCGGCAAGCAGGACATCGGGTTCGGCAGCCAGATCCGCAACTACGTGCTGCAGCCCTACCAGCTGGTCAAGGACCTGCGTACCGGGCTCGAGACGGGCAACGTCGACGCCGTCCTCGACGGCGAGATCGACGAGTTCGTCGCCTCCGAGATCCGCTGGCGGCGGCAGCAGGACGGGGCCGGCGCCGGGAGCTGAGCCTTCGGCCCGGTGGTCGCGGCCCCGGACGAGACACCCAACCGGGTGATCTTCGACGGTGATACCCGTGGGTGCGAACGTCGTCTCGCGCCATCAAACGGCTTCCAGCGTCGTTGCGCTCAGGCGTAGGACGATTACGGAGAGCGAAAAGGCGGTCCTGGGCGGAGTTGTAGCCGCGATCGTGACGCTGCGCTACATTTCGTGGCGACCGGCCATCAGGCCGGGGGGACACGTCGATCCGTGCCAGCGCCGCATTCGGTCACCAGGCGGCACGGGGAGTGAGTGGTGAGCCCGCCCCCGATCGTTTCAGGGGATCGAGGGGCTCGCATGACCAGCACGTCTGACTCCCGCACCAAGGCCTGGCTGAGCAAGCCCGCCGTCCGGCTCGTGGCGGCCTTCGCCGTCATCCTCGGCCCGGCGGCTGCCGCGCCGATCCTGCTCTCGGGGGGCGTCGCCCACGCCGACGAGAGCCCGCTCGGCTGCTACAACGGCCGGCAGGTCGTCTCGCCCTCCATCGACGGGCCTGCCGGCACGGCGACCGTGGAGCTGGAGGACGCGACGGCCGACCCGAACCCGCTGCTGTGCAACACCGTCGCGCTCGTCGCCTACTACTACGCCCCCGACCCGACGGCCAACACGCAGGGCCAGTACCCGCAGCGGGAGGCGACCGCGAAGTTCTACACCGTCACCAGCACAGATCCGATCACGATCTCGCTGCCCACCAACAAGTGCTACGCGCAGCTCGACCTGATCTACGGGATCGCGCAGGACGGCTCGAGCACGGTCATCCCGTACCTCACGGGACCGACCTACTCGGCCGAGGGCATCCTCCTGAACCACCAGGACTTCACGCCGCCCGTCGACTGCACGCCGCCGCCGCCCACGCCGACGTGCAGCACGACGACGACCGTCACGGTGACGGCGACGACCACGGACTCGACCGAGCCGTCGACGAGCAGCAGCGTGACGCCGCCGGAGTGCACGACGACCACGACGGCTCCGCCGCCTACGCCGACGTGCAGCACGACGACGACCGTCACGGTGACGGCGACGAGCACGGACTCGACCGAGCCGTCGACGAGCAGCAGCGTGACGCCGCCGGAGTGCACGACGACGTCGACGGTCCCGCCGTCCAGCTCCACGTCGACGGTCCCGCCGTCCAGCTCCACGTCGACGGTCCCGCCGTCGAGCCCGACCACGACCAGCGTGCTGGGGACCTCGACCTCGAAGGCGCCGTCGTCCTCGAGCACGAGCCCGGTCTTCAGCACCTCGGTGCTGCCGTTCTCCACCTCCAAGGCTCCGACGCCCCCGGGCACGCTCCCCTTCACCGGCTCCAACGCGCCGGTCAAGTCCGGTGTGCTCGTGGCGCTGGGCCTGATCTCCGCCGGGGGCGGGCTGGTGCTGTTCGCCGGCCGCCGTCGCCGGGCCGGTGGCCACCGGGTCGGCTGACCCCACCGGCCGGGTGACGGGTGACGTCGCACGGCAGCTGCGCCGGACGGTGGTCCGACCCTCGGGTCGGGCCACCGCCTGCGTCTGCGGATCGTCCGCGCCCGAGCGCGTACGCGCGTCCTCGGCGTCCGGCGCAGGTAGCATCGGTGCCCATGCCCACCCGTCAGAGCTCCGGGCGTGCGCCCGCACCGGCAGGCAGCGCTACGACCGCCGAACCGGGCACTGACGCCGGCGGCGGCTTCCCCGTGACCGAGGTGTCCACATGATCAAGCTGGAGAACGTCACCAAGACCTACCCGTCGCAGACCCGCCCGGCGCTGCAGGACCTGACCCTGAGCCTCGGCTCCGGCGACTTCGTCTTCCTCGTGGGTGCGTCCGGTTCGGGCAAGTCGACCTTCCTGCGGCTGCTGCTGCGCGAAGAGCGACCGACCAGTGGGACCGTGCACGTGGCGGGCAAGAACCTCGCCCGGCTCGCCCACTGGAAGATCCCCGCCTTCCGGCGGCAGATCGGCTGCGTGTTCCAGGACTTCCGGCTCCTGCCCAACAAGACCGTCGCGCAGAACGTCGCGTTCGCGCTCGAGGTCACCGGCAGCGACCGGCACAAGACCGCCGTCGTCGTACCGGAGGTGCTCGACATGGTCGGACTCAAGGGCAAGGAGAACCGGATGCCCGACGAGCTGTCGGGCGGTGAGCAGCAGCGCGTCGCGATCGCACGGGCGTTCGTCAACAAGCCGATGCTGCTGATCGCCGACGAGCCGACCGGCAACCTCGACCCCGCCACCAGCATCGGCATCATGAAGCTGCTGGACCGGATCAACCGGCTCGGCACCACCGTCGTCATGGCCACGCACGACGCGGCCATCGTCGACACGATGCGCCGCCGGGTCGTCGAGCTCGACCGGGGCAACCTGGTCCGCGACCAGGCCCGCGGCGTCTACGGCTACGCCCAGTAGCACGCGACCCGCCGCGTGACACCGATGTCGCGCCCGAGCCCGAGGAACCCATGCGCCCCCGCTTCGTCCTGACCGAGCTCCTCAACGGCCTGCGCCGCAACCTGACGATGGCCGTCGCCGTCGTCGTGACGGTCATGATCTCGCTCGCCTTCGTCGGCGCGTCCATCCTCGCGACCGATGTCGCCAACACCATGCACAAGCGCTACTACGGCAAGTTCGAGGTCGCGATCTACCTGCAGCAGAACATCAGCCCGGCAGAGCAGACGGCGCTGGAGCAGCAGCTGACGTCCGACCAGCAGGTCAAGGCGTACATGTACATCGACCACGCCCAGGCGCTGGCCAACTTCAAGCAGGAGTTCGCCGGGACCCCCGCGTTGGTCAACTCCGTCTCCGACGCGAGCGTGCTGCCGGCCTCGCTGCAGGTGCAGCTCAAGGACATCAAGAACTACCAGGACATCGTCGCCGAGTACGGCAACCAGCCCGGCGTCGACCAGGTCTTCGACCCGCAGATGTACCTCAAGCCGCTGTTCAACCTCATCGACGGCGTGAAGGTGCTTGCCGTCGTCGTCGCGATCGTGGCCGGCGCAGCGGCGATCCTGACCACGTTCAACACCATCCGGCTCGCCGCGTTCTCGAGACGCCGCGAGATCGGGATCATGCGGCTCGTCGGCGCGAGCAACTTCACGATCCAGCTGCCGTTCGTGCTGGAGGGTGTGATCGCCGGCGTGGTCGGTGCGGTCGCGGCCGGCGGCCTGCTGGTGCTCTTCAAACGGTTCGTGCTGGACACCACGCTGCACGACTTCTTCGCGACCGGCTCCATCCCTCCGGTCGCGTGGCACGACGTCGGCGGTGTGATGCCCTGGCTCGCGCTCTCCGGCATCGTCGCGGCGGCGATCGCGTCGTACTTCACCTCGCTGGTGTACGTCCGGGTCTGACCCGACCCGCCGGACCAGCCTGCCCGCTACGCGGCGACGCGCATGTTTCCCTGGTGGGGTGCGTCGTCCTTCCCCACGACGCGTGGCGACGCTGTGCTCGTTGGTGCTGCTCGCCGCGCTGGTGATCCCGCTCGCGCCGTCGGCGCGCGCCGACGGCATCGACGACAAGGCCCGACAGCTGGCCGCCGCACTGAAGGCGGCCGGCGCCGACGAGGACGATGCCGGCGCCGCGATCTCGGCGGCGTCGCAGTCGCTGGCGGCAGCGCAGGCCCAGCTCGCCTCGGCCCGGGCGACGCTCGCCGAGGACGAGGCCGGCCTCGGTACCGCACAGCGGGCCGCGCAGCAGGCCGACGCTGCCGCGACGACCGCGCGGGCTCGGCTCGCGGCCGCCGGCGAGCGGCTCGTCGCGGCGACCGGGGCCGTCGGGTCGCAGCAGCGGTCGATCGACTCCTACGCCGTCGCCGCGTACGAGACCGGAGCGACGCCGAGCACGCTCCAGCTGGTCGCCGCGGGCCAGGGCACCGACGACTACGTCCAGCGGGCGTCGCTGCTCGACCTCGCCGCCCGGGGTCAGGACGAGGCGCTCGCGCGGCTGCAGGCCGCCCGACAGCAGCTCGCCGCGGCCCGTACGGCCGTGGCGCAGCGCACCCGGCAGGTCGTCGCGGAGCAGCAGGTGGCGCAGGCCGCGGAAGCCCGGGTCGCGGCGATCGTGTCCTCGCAGCGGTCGGTGACGGCGCGGCTCGCGGGGCTGACCCGGACCCGCGACGCCGCACTCGGCCAGGCCCAGGCCGCGCTCGCCGCGGACCGCAGCCGGGTCGGCCAGCTGCAGGCCGAGTCCGCGCAGATCCAGCAGCTGCTGGCGGCCCGCGCCTCGCACACCGCGCGTGGGCCTGGCGCGACGCTCGGCCCGGAGCACCTCATCTGGCCGGTGCAGGGGCCGATCACCAGTCCGTTCGGCTACCGCCTCGACCCGGTGACCCACCAGTACGCGCTGCACGCCGGCATCGACATCGGGGCCGCGATGGGGACGCCGATCGACGCGGCGAAGGCGGGGACGGTCGTCTTCGCCGGCCAGGAGACCGGCTACGGCAACTACACCTGCATCGACCACGGCGGCGGGTTCTCGACGTGCTACGCCCACCAGTCGAAGGAGCTCGTCACGGTCGGCGAGACGGTGGCGCAGGGTCAGGTGATCGGCCTGGTCGGGGACACCGGCTACACGACCGGGCCGCACCTGCACTTCGAGACCCGCGTCGACGGTGTCCCGGAGAACCCGCTGCTCTACCTCTGACACCGGTCCGGGCCGCGAGGCGACGAATAGCATGGGCGGATGCGCCTGCCCCGCCCCGGCCGGCCCGCGATCGTGGCCGTCGCCGCGGTGACGGGCCTGGCCGGCGTCGCCGGCGCGTTCGCCGGCGGGGTCCTCGTCGGCCGCGGCCACCGGGCGGCACCGAGCGTGGTCGACCAGGCGATCGCCGCGGTCAGCGCCCACGGCGACGATGCGCCCGACACCGCGCAGCTCGAGGCCGAGGCGGTCCGCGCCATCGTCGGTGGGCTCGGCGACCGGTGGGCCGCGTACTACGGGGTGGGGGACGGGCTGCAGTCCACCGACCAGCTGCGGGCGCTGCTCGACGGCCGCTACTCCGGGCTCGGCCTGTGGCTGCGCCGGAGCGACGGCGAGAGCGGCATCGCGGTGGCGAGCGTCGTGGCGGGCACCCCCGCCGCCGCCGGCGGTCTGGTCGCGGGCGACGAGCTCCTCGACGTCGGGGGCGCCCCGGTCGCCCAGCAGAGCGTCGAGGCCGTGACCGCGACGCTGCGCGGTCCGACCGGCTCGGTCG
>CAJCIY010000188.1 GCA_903970495.1 Candidatus Melainabacteria bacterium
GGCGGCGGCATCGGCCGCGCCCACGCGCTGGCCTACGCCGCCGAGGGCGCGAAGGTCGTCGTCAACGACCTGGGCGGCTCGCGCGACGGCACCGGCTCCGACGCGGGCGCCGCGCAGCAGGTCGTCGACGAGATCGTCGCCGCCGGCGGCGAGGCGGTCGCCAACACCGACGACATCTCCGACTTCGGCGGCGCCAAGAAGCTCATCGACCAGGCGGTCGAGACCTATGGCGACCTGCACACGGTCGTCAACAACGCCGGCATCCTGCGCGACAAGATGATGGTCAACATGGACGAGTCCATGTGGGACGCCGTCATCAAGGTCCACCTCAAGGGCACGTTCGGGCCGGCGCACCACGCGGCCGCGTACTGGCGCGACCAGTCCAAGGCCGGCAACCAGCCCGACGCCCGCATCGTCAACACCACCTCGCCCTCGGGCCTCTTCGGCAACGTGGGACAGGCCAACTACGGCGCGGCCAAGGCCGGCATCGCCGCCTTCTCGATCATCTCGGCGATGGAGCTCGGCCGCTACGGCGTCTCGGTCAACGCGATCGCCCCGGTCGCCCTGACCCGCATGACCGAGGACCTCGCGGGCTTCTCCGGCCAGGAGCCGAAGGAGGGCGAGTGGAACCCCTTCGGTCCCGAGAACATCTCGCCGCTCGTGGTCTGGCTCGGCAGCAACGACTCCGCCGCCGTCACCGGCCGGGTCTTCATGGTCACCGGCGGCACCATCGCCGTCGTCGAGGGCTGGGCGAACGGCCCGTCGGTCGACGCCGGCCGCAAGTGGGAGCCGGGCGAGCTCACCGAGGTCATCCCCGACCTGGTCGCCAAGGCCGCCCCGAACGCCAACATGGGCGGCACCCGCTCCTGATCGACCACAAATTGTCGGTGCGGATGCGTCAGATGTGACGCATCCGCACCGACAATTTGGGAGGGTCTGCGGGTGGCCAGCGTCGATGTCGTGGTGGTCGGCGCCGGGCACAACGGCCTGGTCGCAGCGGCCCGGCTCGCCCGCGCCGGTCTCACGGTCACCGTGTACGAGGCCGCCGACGTCGTCGGCGGCGCGTGCCGCACGGAGCACCCGTTCCCCGGTGCGCCCGAGGTGGCTGCCAGCACCGGCGCGTACCTGCTGGGGCTGATGCCCCCGGAGCTGACGGCCGCCCTCGGGGTCGACCTGCCGCTGCAGCGCCGCGACCCGCACTACCTGCTGCCGGCGCGGCCCGGCCGCGGCGCGCTGCTGCTCGGCGCCGACCCGGCGGCCAACGCTACCGCCCTCGCCGACGTCTTCACCGCCGCCGACGCGCGAGCGGACGCCGCACTGGGCGACGAGCTCGCCCAGCTCCGCGACGACCTCGCCCCGTCGTGGCTCGCCGAGGCGCTGCCCGTCGAGGAGACCGCCGACCGCTTCGTCAGGCCGGCGCTGCAGCAGACGTACGTCGACCTGGTCCGCGGCTCGGCCGTGGCGTACCTGCGGGACAAGGGCCTGGCGAGCGACGAGCTGGTCGCCATGTACGCGGCGACCGACGGCATGCCCGGGTCGGCGCTGCCGCCGGACGCGCCGGGGACCGGCCACAACCTGCTCGTCCACTCGATGTGCCGGCTGCCGGGCAGCGGCGGGACGTGGATGGCCGTCGACGGCGGCATGGGCACCGTCACGACCGCCCTCGCGACGGCGGCCCGGAAGGCCGGCGCACGCATCGAGACCGGCCGCCCCGTCGCGCGGATCGCGGGCACCACGGTCTCGCTCCAGGACGGCACGACCGTCGACGCCCGGGCGGTCGTGGCGGCGGTCGACCCGTACCGCCTCGCCGACCTCGCCGGCACGACGCCCGACCCGCGGTGGGCGGCGCTGCCCGGCATGACGCTGAAGCTCAACCTCGCGCTGTCCGCGCCACTCGACTTCGGCGTCCCCCTGCCCGGCGCCGGCACGACCGTCCACCTGCTGCCCGACCCGGTCGGCGGCTCGTGGATCGCCGGGCTCAAGCGGGCGTACGAGCAGGCGTCGAGGGGCGAGCTGCCCGACCGGCCCGCCATCGAGGTGTACGCCGCGCCCGAGCTCGCGACCGGCGTCTTCGTGCAGGGCGTGCCGCACGAGGTCGCGGGCAGCTCATGGGCCGAGCGCCGGGGCGCCTACGTCGAGCACCTGCTCAACCTCCTCGAGGCGCGGGCGCCGGGGACCCGCGACCGCGTCCGGCACGTGATGGCCCTCGCGCCGCCCGACATCGAGGCCCGCTTCGGGATCACCGGCGGCCACATCTTCCACGTCGACAACAGCCTCGCGACCGTCGACCGGGCACCGCTGCGGCCCGGTCCCGAGGGCCTGTACGCCGGCGCCGCGGGCTGCCACCCGGCCGGTTCGGTGATCGGCGCGGCGGGCTGGATCGCCGCGGGCGCGGTGCTCGACGACCTCGACGCGACCTCGAGGTGACCTCGACGTGACCGCGGCCTGACGCTCGGCGCGTACGCCGGTCGTGCTCCGCGTCACCCGCGTAGGATCGAGGCTGAATCCGCCCGTCGCGCGCGGTGCAGCTCTGTCCCGGGTGCGGCCAGCGGCCCTCCCTACCCGGCGCACGAGATGTGAAGAGGCGACAGCTTCCGTGACCACGCACGCGGACCAGACCGGCTTCGGCATGAACGAGTGGCTGGTCGACGAGAAGTACCAGGAGTTCCTGGCCGACCCGGCGTCGGTCGACCCGGTCTGGCAGGACTACTTCGCCGACTACACCCCGGCACGGGAGGACGTCCCCACGCCGCCCTCGACCGTCACCCCGGTCGAGCCCCCCGTCCAGGCGGCGGCAGCCGTCGCGAAGACGGTGGTGGCGCCCACCCCGGCCGCGCAGCCCAGCGGACCGGTCGGCCCGGCGCCCGCCGACGACGCCGAGGCCGCGACCCTGAAGGGCGCGGCCGCCCGTACGGCGACCAACATGGAGTCCTCCCTCCACGTGCCGACCGCGACCAGCGTCCGGGCGTTCCCGGCGAAGCTGCTCGCCGACAACCGCGTCGTCATCAACCGCCACCTCGCCCGCGGCCGCGGCGGCAAGGTCTCCTTCACCCACCTCATCGGCTACGCGATCGTCCGCGCGCTCGACGACGTGCCGGTCATGAACACCTCGTTCGCGGTGTCGAACGGCAAGCCCGCGGTCGTCACCCCCGGACACGTCGGGCTCGGCCTCGCCATCGACCTCGTCAACGGCGACAAGCGCAGCCTCGTGGTCGCCGCGATCCGCAAGGCGGACACCCTCGACTTCGCCGGGTTCCTGGCCGCGTACGAGGACATCGTCCGCCGCGCCCGCACCGGCAAGCTCACGGCCGACGACTTCGCCGGCACCACCATCAGCCTCACCAACCCCGGCGGCATCGGCACCGAGCACTCGATCCCGCGGCTCATGGAGGGCCAGGGCACGATCGTCGGCGTCGGCGCGATGGAGTACCCGGCGCAGTTCTCCGGCACCTCGGCCGACACGCTGACCGAGCTCGGCGTCAGCAAGACGATCACGCTGACCTCGACCTACGACCACCGCGTCATCCAGGGCGCGCAGAGCGGCGAGTTCCTGCGCCGCATCGAGCAGCTGCTGCTCGGCGAGGACGGCTTCTACGACGACGTCTTCGCCAGCCTCCGCATCCCGTACGTGCCGATCCGGTGGGTCCGCGACATCCCGTTCAACCGGCACGGCGACCTCGACAAGGGTGCGCGGGTCGCGGCGCTGATCCACGCCTACCGGGTGCGCGGCCACCTGATGGCCGACACCGACCCGCTCGAGTTCAAGGTGCGCACCCACCCCGACCTCGACATCGTCGAGCACGGCCTGTCGCTCTGGGACCTCGACCGCGAGTTCGCGGTCGGTGGCTTCGCCGGCCACGAGCGGATGTCGCTGCGCGACGTGCTCGGCGTGCTGCGCGACGCGTACTGCCGGACCATCGGCGTCGAGTACATGCACATCCAGGACACCGAGCAGCGGGCCTGGATCGCCGAGCGGGTCGAGCACGGCCACACCAAGCCGGGCCAGGCCGAGCAGCTGCACCTGCTCGAGCGGCTCAACGCGGCCGAGGCGTTCGAGGCGTTCCTGCAGACGAAGTTCGTGGGGCAGAAGCGGTTCTCCCTCGAGGGCGCCGAGTCGACCATCCCCTTCCTCGACGAGGTGCTGACCGCCGCCGCGGCCGACGGCCTCGACGAGGTCGTCATGGGCATGCCACACCGCGGCCGGCTCAACGTGCTCGCCAACATCGTGGGCAAGTCGTACGCCCAGATCTTCCGCGAGTTCGAGGGCCACATCGACCCGGGCACCGTCTACGGCTCGGGCGACGTGAAGTACCACCTCGGCACCTCCGGGACCTTCACCGCCGTCGGCGGCGCCGACGTGACCGTCTCCATGACCGCCAACCCCTCGCACCTCGAAGCCGTCGACCCCGTCCTCGAGGGCATCGTCCGCGCCAAGCAGGACATGATCGACAAGGGCGAGTCGGGCTTCACGGTGCTGCCGGTGCTGCTGCACGGCGATGCCGCGTTCGCCGGTCAGGGCGTGGTCGCCGAGACGCTGCAGATGGGCCAGCTCCGCGGCTACCGCACCGGCGGGACCATCCACCTCGTCGTCAACAACCAGGTCGGCTTCACCACCGCGCCGGCCAGCGCGCGGTCGTCGGTCTACTGCACCGACGTCGCCCGCATGGTGCAGGCGCCGGTCCTCCACGTGAACGGCGACGACCCCGAGGCCGTCGTCCGGGTCGCCCGGCTCGCGTACGAGTTCCGGCAGGCGTTCAAGAAGGACGTCGTCATCGACCTGGTCTGCTATCGCCGCCGCGGCCACCAGGAGGTCGACGAGCCGTCGTTCACGCAGCCGCTGATGTACCAGACCATCGAGGCCAAGCGCTCGGTCCGCAAGCTCTACATGGAGTCGCTGATCGGGCGCGGCGACATCACCCTCGAGCAGGCCGAGGGCGCGCTGCGCAACTACTCCGAGCACCTGCAGGAGGTGTTCAAGCAGACCCACGACGCCGACGGCGGCAACGACCTCGAGACCAGCGAGCTCTCGCCGCCGATGCCCGACCACGTGCCGACGGCGGTCTCTCCCGAGGTCATCAAGAAGATCGCGGCGACGCAGGTCTCGCTGCCCGCGGGCTTCACGGTGCATAAGAAGCTGCAGCAGGTGCTCGAGCAGCGCGCCGCGGCCGTCGAGTCCGGGGGCATCGACTGGTCGACCGGCGAGATGCTCGCCATCGGCTCGCTCCTGCTCGAAGGCCACCCCGTACGCCTCGCCGGGCAGGACACCCGCCGCGGCACGTTCGGGCAGCGCCACGCGGTCGTCGTCGACCAGAAGACCGGCCAGGAGCTCGTGCCGCTGCGTGAGCTCGAGGGCGCCGCACCGTTCCACGTCTACGACTCGCTCCTCTCGGAGTTCGCGGCGATGGGCTTCGAGTACGGGTACGCCGTCGCCCGGCCCGAGGCGCTCGTCGCGTGGGAGGCGCAGTTCGGCGACTTCGGCAACGGCGCGATGTCCATCGTCGACGAGTTCATCTCCTCCTCCGAGGTCAAGTGGGGCCAGCGCTCCGGCGTCGTCCTGCTGCTCCCCCACGGGTACGAGGGCCAGGGCGCCGACCACAGCTCCGCGCGGATCGAGCGCTACCTGCTGCTGTGCGCCGAGAACAACATGACGCTCGCGATGCCGTCGACGCCGGCGTCGTACTTCCACCTGCTGCGGCGCCACGTGCTCGGCGGCGCCAACCGGCCGCTGATCGTCTTCACGCCGAAGTCGATGCTGCGGCTGAAGGCCGCCGCGTCCGCGCCGGACGACTTCACGAGCGGCGAGTTCCGGCCGGTGATCCCCGACGTCCGCAGCCCCGAGGTCGACGCCGTGCGCCGCGTCCTGGTCTGCTCGGGCAAGGTCTACTGGGACCTCGACAAGGCCCGGGTCGCCTCGGGTCGCGGCGACGTCGCGATCGTCCGCGTCGAGCAGCTCTACCCGACGCCGGAGGACGAGATCGTCCGCGCGGTCGAGGCCTACCCGCACGCGACCGACGTGGTCTGGGTCCAGGAGGAGCCGGCGAACCAGGGCCCCTGGGGTCACATGGCGCTGGAGCTGCACGCGACGCTCGGCCTGCGACGGGTCTCGCGGCCGGCGTCGGCGGCGCCGGCCACCGGCTCGGCGGCGCGCAGCGAGGCCGAGGCGAAGGCGCTCATCGAGCAGGCGTTCGAGGACCTCTAGGCCTTGTACGCCACCGACCGCGGCATCGAGGAGCTGCTCGAGCGGCGCGGCGAGGAGACCCTCGCCGTGCCGATGCTGGCCGAGCGGATGTCGGCCTTCGTCGACGAGCACCCGGAGTTCGAGACGGCCGTCGAGCGGCTGGCGACCTACCTCGCCCGCGACGACGACGACCTCGACTGACGGCTCAGCGGGCGGCGGCCTCGACGAGCCGTACGGGGTCCGGCAGGCCGCTGATGTCGCCGGCGGGCCGCGCGTCGAGCGTCGCGACGGCGGCCAGCGCCCGGCGGAAACCGTTGCCGCGCAGCCGGTTCAGCACGATCGCCGCGCCGGCCCGGGCCGCCTCGATCGCGGTGGCGGCTATCTGATCCGGG
>CAJCIY010000189.1 GCA_903970495.1 Candidatus Melainabacteria bacterium
CCCGCATCCCCGGCGACGTGGCCCGGCTGACGCCCGCGCAGGCCGAGCACCGGCTCGCCGCCCTCGGCTTCGCCGAGCCCGTACGCGCTCTGCAGCACCTCGCGGCGCTGTCGACCGGGATCTCGCGGACCGCGGCGATCCAGCGGACCGTGCTCCCGGTCATGGTCGACGTCTTCGCCGGCAGCGCCGACCCCGACGGCGGCCTGCTCGCGTTCCGGCAGGTGTCGGAGGCGCTGGGACGGACGCCGTGGTTCCTGCGTCTGCTGCGCGACGAGGGCCGCAGCGCCGAGCGGCTCGCCCTCATCCTCGGCCGGAGCAGGTACGCCGCCAACCTGCTGCAGCGCGCACCCGAGGGCATGTGGGTGCTGGCCGACGACGCCGAGCTGGTGCCCCGCAGCCGTGAGGCGCTCGTCGCCGCGATCCAGGCGACGGTCCGCCGCGCGCCGACGCAGGCCCAGGCCGTCGCGGTCGCCCGGGGGCTGCGGCGCGTCGAGCTGCTGCGCATCGCGTGCGCCGACCTGCTCGGGACGCTCGACGTCACCGCCGTCGGCGCCGCGCTCGCCGACACGACCGCGGCCACCGTCGGCGCCGCGCTCCAGATCGCGATCCAGGCGGCGGAGGCGGAGCACGGCGGCCAGCTCCCGACGCGGGTCGCCGTCATCGCGCTCGGCCGGCTCGGCGGCGGCGAGGTCGCGTACGGGTCCGACGCCGACGTCGTCTTCGTGCACGACCCGCTGCCCGGGGCCGACGAGGGCCGGGCCGCCGCGGCGGCGCTGTCGGTGGCCCACGCGACCCGCTCGCTGCTGGCGCTGCCCGGCCCCGACCCCGCCGTGGTCATCGACGCCGGCCTGCGGCCGGAGGGCAAGCAGGGACCGCTGGTCCGCAGCCTCGCCGCCTACCGGGCGTACCACGCGCGCTGGTCGTCGGTCTGGGAGTCGCAGGCGCTGCTGCGGGCCGCGCCGCTCGCCGGCGACGACGCGCTGACCGCGACGTTCCTGACCGAGGTGGCCGACCGCGCCCGCTTCCCGGGGCGCTTCGGCGGCGACGCCGCCGCCGAGGTACGCCGGCTCAAGCGCCGCGTCGAGGCCGAGCGCACGACCTGGCACGGGCGCGCCCGCGACCTGAAGCTCGGCCCGGGCGGCCTCTCCGACGTCGAGTGGACGGTGCAGCTGTTGCAGCTGCAGCACGGCCACGCCGTACCGGGGCTGCGGACGACGGGGACCCTGCCGGCGCTGGCCGCCGCCACCGCCGCCGACCTGATCGACCCCGACGACGCCGAGGCCCTCCGGGCGGCGTGGCTGCTCGCGGCCCGCGCCCGCAACGCGGTCACGCTCGTGACGGGGAAGATCGCCGACCTGCTGCCCGCCGGCGGCCGTCCGCTCGACGGCGTCGCCCGCCTCCTCGGGTACGCACCGGAGCGCGGCCCCGAGCTGCTCGTCGACGTCCGCGCGCAGCTCGACCAGGCGCGCGCCGTGGTCGAGCGGGTCTTCTACGAGACGGCGGTCGACGCCGGCTGACGGCGCGGCAGCGGATCCGGCTGGAACGGGCCGTGCCGGGTGATCACCCGCGCGGTGAGGAAGCCCAGCGCCAGGGCTACCAGCCCGCCGACGCCGTCGAGGATGAAGTGGTTGCCGGTGCCGATGATCACGAAGAACGTGACGACCGGGTAGAGGGCACCGAGGACGCGCACCCACCAGGTGGTCGAGACGCAGACGATGACGATCGCGCACCAGGTCGACCAGCCGATGTGCATGCTCGGCATCGCCGCGAACGGGTTGCTCGCACCGTCGGCGCTGCCCTTCTTGCCGACCGAGCCCCAGATCCCGTACGTCGTGATGGTGTCGACGAAATGGTAGGGGAAACCGTTGCTGCTGTTGAGGAAACGGGGCGGCGCGAGCGGGTAGAACGCGAAGCCGATCAGCGCGTAGAGGTTCATCGAGTACCAGGCGATGCGCAGCGAACGCGACAGCTGCGGGTGCTTCCAGAGGATCCAGGCCGCGACGCCGATGGTGACGGCGAAGTGGGCCGTCGCGTACCAGTAGTCGGCGCCGTCGGCGAGCCACTGCTTCGGCGCGAGCCAGGCGTTGACGCCGAGCTCGTGGAAGATCCCGAGGTGCTGCTCGAGGTGCACGACGTCGCGCGCGTTGCGGAAGGCGGTGCTCCGGTCGGCGGTCAGCAGGTCGCGGATCAGCGTGTAGACCGCGTAGCCGACTGCGAGCAGCAGCACCTCGTGCCACCAGTGGTAGGTGTCCCAGCCGAGCCGGCGTCGCCACCGCAGCCGGAACCCGAGGTCGGCCGCCGGCGCCGGATCGGCGTCGCGGGTGGCCAGAGACATGCTCGCCAGTCTCCCACGGGCGGCCGCGGCGGGTCCGCCGCGACAGGGCAGGATCGGGGCATGCGACTGACCAAGCTGGGCCATGCCTGCGTACGCCTGACCGACGCCGACCGGACGCTGCTCGTCGACCCGGGCAGCTTCTCCGAGCCGGCCGCCGCCCTCGAGGGCGCGCAGGCCGTCCTCATCACCCACGAGCACGCCGACCACGTCGATGCCGGGACGCTGCGGGCCGCGCTCGCCGCCGACAGCGCGCTGCACGTCTGGGCGCCCGCCGCGGTGGCCGCCGACTACGGCGACCGCGCGACCGCCGTCGGCCCGGGCGAGACGTTCGAGGCGGCCGGCTTCACGGTCGGCACCTACGGCGGCCAGCACGCGCTGATCCACACCGCGGTCCCGCTGTGCGCCAACGTCGGCTACCGCGTCTCCGACGGCGCGGCGTCGATGTACCACCCGGGGGACTCGTTCGCCGTCCCCACCGACCCGGTGTCGCTGCTGCTGCTCCCGACCTCCGGGCCGTGGCTGTCGGCCGGTGCGGCGATCGACTTCGCGACCGCGGTCCGCGCCCCGAGGGCGGTGCAGGTCCACGACGCGCTGCTGTCCGACCTCGGCACGATGGCGACCGAGCGGATCGTCGGCGGCGTCCTCGGTACGTACGGGGTGGGGCTGTCCCACCTCGGTCTCGGCGAGGACGTCGAGGTCTAGACGTCCGGGTGGCGCCGGCGGATCGCCGGCGTCGCGCGGGTGCGCCAGGCGTCGGTGAGGAGCTCGACGAGCCGGTCCGCGGCGAGCTCGGTCGGTCGGGCGAGGATCGCGGCGTACCCGTCGTAGTGCGGGGTGGTGAAGAACACCGCCGGATCCTGCTGCAGCAGCGCGGCCTTCTCGGCCTCGTCCTCGACGCGCACCATCAGGTCGCCGGTGTCGCGGACACGGGCGAAGAGCAGCTTCCCGACGAACCAGGCCGGGGTGCCGTAGCTCAGCCGCTCGGTGGTCTCGGGCAGCCCGAGCGCGACCCGGCGGACGTCGGCCTCGTCGACCACGGGTCAGTCGAGGTGCTCGGCGAGCCGGTCGACGAACGCGACCTGGCTGTCGAACAGCTTGACGCGGGCGGTGTCGAGGTCGTACCAGCCGTACCGGTCCATCTCGGGGAAGCTCTGCGTCCGGCCGTGCCAGACCATCTCGAAGTGGTTGCTGTGGCAGGTGTCCGGGTCCAGGTCGCCCTCCACCGCGAAGATCTCGTTGATCTTCCCGGCCCGCTGCCGGTGCTCACCCAGCGGGGCCGCCTCGCCGGCCGGGACCGCGTGGCCGGTCTCCTCCTCGAACTCCCGGTACGCCGCCTGCAGCGCGGTCTCGCCCGGCTCGTGCTCGCCCTTGGGGATCGACCAGTGGCCGTCGTCCTTGCGCACGAACAGCGGACCGCCGGGGTGCGCGAGCAGGACCTGCGGCCCCGCATCGGTCCGGCGCCACAGCAGCACGCCCGCGCTTCGCTTCGCCACACCACGACCCTGCCCCATCGCCGGCTCCCTACGCTGCACGGGTGGCCGAGCACTACTTCACCGCGGCGCCGTCCTCGCCGGCGGCGACGCACGACGTCCCGTTCCGGGTCGACGGCCGCGACCTCGTGCTGCAGGCGGCGGCCGGGGTGTTCTCCGGTACGCGCCTCGACCCCGGTACGGCCGTCCTCCTCGAGCACGCGCCGCGGCCGCCGGCGACCGGCCGCCTGCTCGACCTCGGCTGCGGCTACGGGCCAATCGCCTGCGCCCTCTCCCTGCGGTCGCCGGCGGCCGACGTCGTCGCGGTCGACGTCAACGAGCGCGCCCGGGAGCTGACCGCGGCGAACGCCGCGACCCTCGGCCTGGCGGTGACGGTCACCGCGGACGACGACGGGCCGTTCGACGCGATCTGGTCCAACCCCCCGATCCGGATCGGCAAGGCAGCGCTGCACGCGCTGCTGCTGCGGTGGCTCGGCCGGCTCGCGCCGGAGGGGGTGGCGTACCTGGTCGTGCAGCGCAACCTCGGCTCGGACTCGCTGCAGCGGTGGCTCGACTCGGTCGGCCACCCGACCGAGCGGCTCACCAGCGTCCGCGGCTACCGCGTCCTCGCGACGCGATGAAGGCAGCTCGATGAAGGCGATGACCACCACGCAGATCAAGCGGGCGAACCGCGACTGGCGACGGCGCACCGACCGGTCCCTGTCGGTCGCCCTGGTCTCGCTGTCGAACCCGTTCAACGTCGGCAGCATCTACCGGACCGCCGCGGTGCTCGGCCTCGAGGCGGTCTACCTCGTCGGCGCGACGCCCGGCCCGGGCGAGGCCAAGGTGCACAAGACCGGCCTGGGCACCGAGCACGGCGTCGAGACCGTCGGCGTCGCCGCCCTGGCTGAGGTCCCGGGTCGCCGCGTCGCCGTCGAGCTGGCCGACGGCGCGGTGCCGATGCACGAGTTCGCGTTCGCCGCCGGTGACGTGCTCGTCCTCGGGTCGGAGGGCCACGGCCTGTCGCCGTCGTCGCTCGCCGCCTGCGACGCCGCCGTCTACGTCCCGCAGCCCGGCAAGGTCGCCTCGCTCAACGTCGCCATGGCCGCGACCCTCGCCATGTACGAGGCCCGCCGGCAGGAGTGGGCGGCTCAGTAGGCTCGCCGGCATGGACGCGCGTACGGGCCTTCCGGTCGTCGGCATGGTCGGTGCCGGCCAGCTCGCGCGGATGACGCACCAGGCCGCCATCCCGCTCGGGCAGTCGCTGCGGATCCTCGCGGACTCGTCCGACGACGGCGCCGCGCTGGTGGCCCACGACGTGGTCGTCGGCGACTACCGCGACGTCGAGGCGCTGCGGGCCTTCGCAGCCGGCTGCGACGTGGTCACCTTCGACCACGAGCACGTCCCGTCCGATCATCTGCACCGCCTGGCCGCCGACGGGGTCGACCTGCAGCCCAGCCCGTCGGCGCTGCGGTTCGCCCAGGACAAGCAGGCGATGCGCGAGCGGCTCGGTGAGCTGGGGCTGCGCTGCCCGCGCTGGGCGCCGGTCCGCTCCGCCGCCGACGTCGAGG
>CAJCIY010000190.1 GCA_903970495.1 Candidatus Melainabacteria bacterium
AGCCGGTCTCGGTGGAGCCGGCCGGCGCCGAGCGGCAGCGAGACGGCGATGTCGGGCACCTCGTCGCGCCCGGCCGCGCACTCGAGCGACCCGCCGCCGATGTCGAGCACGAGCAGCCGCCCGGCGGACCACCCGAACCACCGGCGTACGGCCAGGAACGTCAGCCGCGCCTCGTCCCGCCCGGGCAGCACCTGCAGGTCGACGCCGGTCGCCTCGCGCAACCCGGCGAGCACCTCCGCGCCGTTCGGGGCCTCGCGGACGGCGGAGGTCGCGAAGGCGACGAGGTCCTCGACCGCGTACGCCTCCGCCGCCTCGCGGGCCCGCTCGACGGTCTCGACGAGACGCTGCGCCCCGGCGGGCGTGATCGCGCCGGCGGGGTCGAGCAGCTCGGCGAGGTGGAGCTCGCTCTTGATCGAGGCCGCCGGCTCGGGGTGGCCGCCGCGCTGTGCGTCGACGATCAGCAGGTGCACGGTGTTCGAGCCGACGTCGAGGACGCCGAGCCGCGTCGGCGCCGGGTGCACCGGTGCCCGCGCCGACTCCGGTGTCGCGGGCTCACCGGACGTCACCGGTGGACCGTACCCACCTGCCCCTTAGGGTCACCGGCGTGAGCTTCCGTCCCGAGGCGCCGCGCGAGTGGGTGACCTTCCTCGACCCCGCCGACGACCAGCACGAGGTGCGCGCCGACCTCTCGTTCCTGCTCTCCCGCTGGACCTGCATCTACGGGCAGGGCTGCCAGGGCATCGTCGGCCGGCCCGGCGACGGCTGCTGCTCCCATGGCGCGTACTTCACCGACAAGGCCGACGAGAAGCGGGTCCGGAAGATGGCCCGCGAGCTGACCGCCGACGACTGGTTCCGCTTCGGCGCCCGGGAGCTCGCGGTCGACGACGACCTCGAGGGCGAGCCGGCGCGCAAGACCGCGACCGTCGACGGCGCCTGCGTCTACGCCAACCCCGCGGACTCGCCGATGGGCGGCGGGTGCGCGCTGCACCGGATGGCGCTGCGCACCGGTCGGCACCCGCTCGAGACCAAGCCCGACGTGTGCTGGCAGGTGCCGATCTCGCGCAAGGAGGCGATCGACGAGAGCGGGCGGCGGACCACGACGATCACCGAGTTCTCCCGCCGTTCCTGGGGTGAGGGCGGCGCGGACCTGACCTGGTGGTGCACCGAGGCCCGGTCGGCGCACGTCGGCACCGAGGCGATGTACCGGTCGTACGGGCCGGAGCTGACGGCGCTCGTCGGCAAGGCGGCGTACGGGCAGCTGGTGAAGCTCTGCCGCACGCGCGAGAAGGGCAACCGCATCGAGCTGCCGCTCGTGAAGGCCTGACCTCGGGCCCTACTTCCCCTGGTCGGCGACCGCTGCGGCGCCGGCGGCCGCGGCCGCCGGATCGAGGTAGCGACCGGGACCGGTCGCGCGAGCCCCGTCGATCTCGTAGACGAGCGGGTTGCCTGTCGGGATGTTCAGCGCCGCGATGTCCTCGTCGCCGATGCCCTCCAGGTGCTTGACCAGGGCGCGCAGCGAGTTGCCGTGGGCGACGACGAGCACGGTCCCGGTCGCGAGGTCCGGCACGATCGCGCCCTCCCAGTACGGCAGCAGGCGTGCGACGACGTCGGCCAGGCACTCGGTGCGGGGCAGCGCGCCGAGCCCGGCGTAACGCGGGTCGGCCGAGACGTCGAACTCGCTGCCGGTCTCGATCGGTGGCGGCGGGGTGTCGTACGACCGCCGCCAGGCCAGGAACTGCGCCTCGCCGAACTGCGCCTTGACCCGCTTCTTGTCCTTGCCCTGCAGGTCGCCGTAGTGCCGCTCGTTGAGGCGCCAGTCGCGGCGCACCGGGAGCCACACCCGGTCGCACGCCTCCAGCGCGAGCGTCGAGGTGCGGATCGCGCGGGTCAGCAGCGAGGTGTGCAGCACGTCGGGCAGCAGCCCCGAGGCGGCGAGCAGCTCACCGCCGCGCCGCGCCTCCTGCTCGCCGAGCGGCGTCAGGTCGACGTCCCACCAGCCGGTGAACAGGTCGGCGAGGTTCCAGGTCGACTGCCCGTGGCGCATCAGGATCAGTGTGCTCGTCACGGCCCGGGAGTCTGCCCGACGGGCGCCGCCCCCGTCGTCGCTAGTCGTTGGCCGGGTCGGCGAACCGCGCGAAGGCCTGGAGGTTGGCGAGCGACTCGCCGCGCTTCTCGCGCCAGGTCCACTCGCGGCGGATCGAGCTGCCGAAGCCGATCTCCAGCATCGCGTCGAAGGTCTCGTCCGCGTACGCCAGCACCGCGCCGAGCAGCCGGTCGACCTCGTCCTCGGTGACCGCCTCGAGGGGCAGCCGGCCGACGAGGAAGACGTCGCCCGCGGCGTCGATGGCCCAGCCGACGCCGTACATCCGGGCGTTGCGGGTGAGCAGGAGGCTGTAGAGGCGCTCGTGGTTCTCGTCGGGCCGGCGCATGACGAACGCCTCGACCAGCAGGCTGTGGTCGCCGGCGACCAGCCAGCACATCGTCGCGAGCTTGTGGGTGCCGGGGAGCTTGACGAGGTACTGCCGAGGGCGGGGCGACTCGTACTCGAGCTCGGCGACCGCACGGCGGAGCGTCTCGTCGACGGCGTCGACCGGGTCCACCAGGTCGACGTCGGGGGCGGTCACGCCCGCACCGCGCTGAGCAGCGGCCTGGTCCGCTCGGCGACGACGTCGTCGTAGACGGCTGCGACGGCGGCGGCCGTCCGGTCCCAGCCGAAGCCCGCGGCGTGCTCGACGGCTCGCGCGCTCATCCCTGCCCGCTGGACGGGGTCGGCCAGCAGCTCGGCGATCTCGGCGGCCCAGCGGCGGGGGTCGTGACCGGGGACCAGGCGTCCGGTCACGCCGTCGACCACGGCCGTACGCAGCCCGCCGACCGCTGCGGCGAGCACGGGGATCCCGCAGGCCTGCGCCTCGAGGGCGACCAGGCCGAACGACTCGCTGTGGCTGGGGACGGCCACCAGGTCGGCGGCGCGGAAGATGTCGGCGAGCTGCGCCGGG
>CAJCIY010000191.1 GCA_903970495.1 Candidatus Melainabacteria bacterium
CGCCGCTCGGCCTCGGCGAGCAGCGCCGACCCCGTGCCGGCGCCCTGCCCGACCGGCTGGACGGCGAAGGTGCCGAAGTACGCGACCTCCCCGCGCCGCTCGAGCTGGCAGCACCCCAGCAGCGCGCCGCCCGCCTCGACGCCGACCAGCATCGCGCCGCCGCCGACGAGGGCCGCGACGGCGGCGGGGTCGGTGCGCTGGCCGTGGAGCAGGTCGGCCTCGGTGGTCCAGCCCGCGCGACTGCCCTCGCCCCGGTACGCCGACTGGATCAGCGCCACCAGCGGCTCGACGTCGGCCGGTACGGCCGGGCGGATCAGCACCGCCCCATCCAAGCTCAGCCGGCGCTGACCTTGCGCCACCGCAGCAGGGCCAGGCCGCCGAACACCACGATCAACCCGACGCCCCAGCCGAGCGAGACCGGCAGGGCGTGCCGGAGCGGCCAGGAGCTGATCCCGGGGTTCGGGTTGCCGAACTCGTCGCGGGTGGCGGCGACCACCGCGCTCACCGGGTTCCACTCCGCGACCGCCCGGAGCCAGCCGGGCAGGCCCTTGAGCGGGACGAACGTGTTGGCGAGGAACGTCACCGGGAACAGGACGGGGAAGAGGATCCCCGGCACCGCGTCCGGCGACCGGACGAGCATGCCGATGAGCAGCCCGAGCCAGGTCATGGCGATGAGGAAGACGGCCAGCACGAGCAGGCCGAGCAGGGTGTGCCCGACGCCGCGGTGCACCCGCCAGGAGACGATCACCCCGACGACGAGGGTGACGGCGAGCCCGAAGCTGGCGGTGGCGAGCTCGGCGAGCAGCCGGCCGGTGATGATCGAGCTGCGGGCGATGGGCAGCGACCGCAGCCGGTCGACGAAGCCCTCGTGCAGGTCGGTGGCCATGCTGACGGACGCGCCGAAGCAGCCGAAGACGGTGGTCTGCGCGATGATGCCGGGCAGCAGGTACTCGTGGTAGCTGCCGCCGCCGGGGACGGTGATCGCGGTGCCGAACACCTCCGCGAACAGCAGCACGAACATGACCGGCTGGATCGTCACGTCCGACAGCCGCTCCGGGACGCGGCGGATCTGGCGCAGCGAGCGCCCGGCGACGGTGACGGAGTCGCGCACCGCCCAGCCGAGGCGCGCGAGCGGGTTCGTCGCCCCGGCGGGCAGGGTCAGGTCGAGGGTGCTCATACCGGGATCTCCTCAGACGTCGGGGTCGTGTGGGCCACATCGGCCGAGTCGGCCGTGTCGTTCGTGTCGGTCGGTGCGTGGCCGGTGAGGCGCAGGAACACCTCGTCCAGGCTCGGGCGGTGCAGGCCGAGGTCGTCGACCTCGATGCCGGCGTCGGCCAGGGCCGCGGCGACCTCGGCGACGCGGCTCGCGCCGCCGGCGGCGTCCACCGACAGCCGTCCGTCGCGGAGGGTGACCGTGCCGTGTCGGGCCAGCACCGCGCGGGCTGCCGCGGGATCCCCGACGACGGTCACCTCGAGGCGCTGCCCGCCGACCTCCGCCTTCAGCGCGGCGGGCGTGCCGTCGGCGACGACCTCGCCGTGGTCGACGACGACGATCTGGTCGGCGAGCCGGTCCGCCTCCTCGAGGTACTGCGTGGTCAGCAGCAGCGTGGTGCCCGCGCGGACCAGCTCCTCGATGACGTCCCAGGTCTCGGCCCGGGCGTGCGGGTCGAGCCCGGTCGTCGGCTCGTCGAGGACCAGCACCGGCGGCGCCGCGACCAGGGAGGCGGCCAGGTCGAGCCGGCGGCGCATCCCGCCCGAGTACTCCTTGGCGATGCGGCCGCCCGCGTCGGTCAGCGAGAAGCGCTCGAGCAGCTCGTCCGCCCGCGCCTTCGCGACCTTCGACGGCAGGTGGTACAGCTTGCCGATCATCACGAGGTTCTGGACCCCGGTGAGCAGCCCGTCGACCGTCGCGGCCTGGCCGGCGAGGCCGAGGCTGCGCCGGACCTGGTCCGGCTCGCGGGTCACGTCGTGGCCCGCGACCGTCACGCGGCCGCTGTCGGCGCGCAGCAGCGTGGTGACGATGCGCACCGCGGTGGTCTTGCCCGCGCCGTTGGGGCCGAGGAGCCCGCAGACGGTGCCGGCGGGGACGGTGAGGGACACCCCGCGCAGCGCGTACGTGCTCCCGAAGTGCTTGTGCAGGTCGTCGACGACCACGGCGTCATCGGCCATGTGGGTCTCCTGGATTCGCGTCGGCTCGTACGGTGTACGAGATCTCGTACGGCGTACGATGACGACCGTCGCTGGTCCCGTCAAGTCGATCGTGGAGGTGGTCGTGGCCCGCAGGCCTCCGGGCAGAGCCGTACCCCTCGGCCGGGACACCGTCGTCGACGCAGCCATCGCGCTGGTGTCGCGGGAGGGGTTCGACGCCCTGTCGATGCGCCGCGTCGCCGCCGACCTGGGAGTCGGGACGATGTCGCTCTACTGGCACGTGGCGACTCGCGAGGACCTCGTCGACCTGATGGTCGACCGGACCATCAGCGGTCAGCTGCTCGACTCCGTCCCGGCCGACTGGCGCGAGGCGCTGACCCAGATCGCGCGGGCCATGCGGTCGGTCTTCACGGCGAACCTCTGGATGAAGGACGCCCACTTCAGCAAGCGGCTCGGTGCCGGCATCGTCGAGCACATCGAGCAGTCGATCACCGCGGTCGACGGCATGGGCCTGCCGCTCGCGCACCGGATGGCGGCCGTGGGCATCGTCGACAGCTTCGTCCGGGGCTGGGTGCTCGACCACGACCAGGAGCCGGACGGGCTGACCATCCCCCCGGCGCTGACCGAGGAGGCGGACGCACGGCTCGCGGCCGGCGACTTCCCCCGGTACGCAGCGATCGTCACGGGCGAGGGCGCGGGGCACGACTGGGCCGCCTCGCAGGACTTCGAGGTGGGCCTCGCCGTCGTGCTGGACGGCATCGAGGTCGCCGTCGCCCGGGGCAGGATGCCCGGCATGGCACCGACCGACGCCCCCGTCGCATGAGCGCGCCGGAGTGGTTCACCGCGGCCCTCGCGCAGCAGCCGCAGCTGCTGCACCACGAGTCGGGCGGCGTCCGGATCACCTACCGCGCGTGGGGCGGCCGCGGCCTGCCGCTCGCCGTCCTCGTGCACGGCGGCTCCGCGCACAGCGCCTGGTGGGATGCCGTCGGCCCGCTGCTCGCCGCCCGCCACCGGGTGGTCGCCCCCGACCTGTCGGGGCACGGCGACTCCGGCCACCGCGATGCGTACGGGCTCGGCTCCTGGTCCGACGAGATCGCCGCGCTCGTGGCCCGCGAGGGCGAGGGCGCACCGGCGACCGTCATCGGCCACAGCATGGGCGGCTGGGTCGCGCTGACGCTGGCCGCCGTCCACCCCGACGTGCCGGGCGAGCTGGTGGTCGTCGACTCCCCGCTGCGCCCGCCGGGCCGCGACGTCGAGGCGGAGCGCCGACGGCGGGCCCACCCGACCCCGCGCGTGTACGAGACCCGCGACGAGGCGCTCTCGCACTTCCGGCTGACGCCGCCGCAGGACCGGGCCGTGCTGCCGTTCGCGTTCGACCACGTGGCCGCGACCTCGCTCCGGGAGGTCGAGGGCGGCTGGACCTGGAAGTTCGACCCGATGGTCTTCGGCCGCCGGCTGTCGGGGCGGCCCGACCTGACCGCGGTCCGCTGCCCGGTCACGCTGCTGGCGGCCGAGCGCGGCATGCTCGCCGTCGAGGACGCCGGCCGTGCCGCCGCGGTCATGCAGGGCCCGGTGACGATCGCGCAGATCCCCGACGCGGGACACCACGTGATGGTCGACGAGCCGCTGGCGCTGGTCACCGCGCTCCGCCTCGTGCTCGGCCGCCCTGCGGGCTGACTCAGGCCTCCTGCCAGGAGCGCCAGAGGTCCGCGTACGCGCCGCCTGCCGCCAGCAGCTCCTCGTGGGTGCCGAGGTCGCTCACCCTGCCGGCCTCGACCACCGCGACCAGGTCGGCGTCGAACGCCGTCGACAGCCGGTGCGCGATCGCGACGACCGTCCGGCCGTGCAGCACCGCCGACAGCGACCGCTCCAGGTCGCGGGCGGAGCCCGGGTCGAGCAGCGCGGTCGCCTCGTCGAGGACCAGGACGTCCGGGTCGACGAGCAGCAGCCGGGCGAGGGCCAGCTGCTGCGCCTGCCCCGGTGACAGCGCGTGCGCACCGGATCCGACCGCCGCGTCGAGCCCGAGCGCGTCCGACCAGCTGCTCGCACCGACGTCGGCGAGGGCTGCGGCGATCTCCTCGTCGCTCGCCTCGGGCCGGCCGAGGCGGAGGTTGTCGCGCAGGGTCCCGACGAAGACGTGCTGCTCCTGCGTCACGAGCGACACGTGGGTCCGCACCGCCTCCGGCGCAAGCACACCGACCTCGGCGCCCCCGACGCGTACCCGGCCCGAGCGCGGGCGGGCGATGCCGGCGAGCAGGCGGGCGAGCGTCGACTTGCCGGCGCCGCTGGGGCCGACGACCGCGACCCGCGAGCCGGCGGCGACGTCGAGGGTCAGCCCGTCGAGCACGTCGTGCCCGGGTCGGTAGGCGAAGCGCACGTCCTCCGCGGCGACGTCACCGCCGACCGGCGAGCCCGGGCGGGTCTCGGCCGGCGGGACCTCGGCGATCCCGAGCAGCCGCGCCATGGCGGCGCTGCCGATCTGCAGCTCGTCCAGCCAGGACACGAGCATGTCCACCGGGTCGACCAGCTGCCGCACGTACAGGGTGGCGGCGGTCAGCGCCCCGAGCGACAGGTGGCCGCCGTAGACGAGCCAGCCGCCGAGCAGCAGCGACCCGACGAGCGGCAGCCCGTACGACAGCTCGGCCGACGGGAACCAGACCAGCCGCAGCCGCAGCGCCGTCCACTCGATCTCCGCCAGCCGGGCGATCAGCCGGTCGGCGCCCCGGATCCGCTGCTGCTCGAGCCCGAAGGTCGCGACGGTGCGGCCGGCGTCGGCGGTCTCGACGGTGTGGCCGCTGGTCGCGGCACCGGTCGCGAGCATCTCGCGGTAGACAGCGGGCGAGCGGCGGCGGTACCAGACCGTGGAGACCACCAGCGGCGCCAGGCCGAGCGGCGCGGTCAGCAGCAGCAGCGGCGCGCTGATCGCCAGCCCGCCGACCAGGAAGACGATCTGCAGCACCGCGACCGCGAGCACCGGGACGACCTGCCGGATCTCGTCCTGCATGATCTTCACGTCGCTGCTGGCGCGGGAGAGCAGGTCGCCGGTGTCGACCTCCTCGACCGTGGCGAGGGGCAGCTCGACGACCGCGTGCACGAAGTCCTCGCGCAGTTCGGCCAGCGCGGCCTCGCCGGCGATCGACGCGGCGACCGTGCCGAGCCAGGTCAGGACCGACTGCAGGACGAGCGCGACCGCGAGGATCGCCGCGTACCGGTCGATGGTCGCGAGGCGACCGTGGCGGACGACGACGTCGACCATCTCGCCGAGCACCGCCGGTCCGGCCAGGCCGAGCGCGGCGCCCAGCAGCTGCAGCAGGAGCGAGAGCGCGACGTACCGGCGG
>CAJCIY010000192.1 GCA_903970495.1 Candidatus Melainabacteria bacterium
GGCGTCGCGGCCGGCACGACCCTCGGGACCCTCGCGGGCGGTCACCTCGGCTGCCCCGCTGCCGCCTGCCTGCACTGGGGTCTCCGGCTGCCCGACGGCCGCTACGCCGACCCGCTGGCGCTGCTCGGCCCGCCCCGGGTGCGGTTGCTGCCGCTCCCGGCGACCGTTGCAAGCTCGTCGCCCGCGGTGCCGGCAGCGGCCGGCGGGGCGGCGGTCCTCGGCGCGCTCGGCGCTGCGACCCGCCGGGCCCTGGCCCACCTGCGATCATGAGGTCGTGGAGGGCGACGAGACCGGACGCGACGTGAGCGCCACCGGCACCGACGGGAGTGAGCGGGGCCTCCGCGGCCGTTCCCGCGACACGCTCCGCCTGCTGCAGCCGCTTCCCGAGCACGAGCTCGGCCGGCGCGACGAGACGCCCGCGGCGCCGCTGGACGTGCCGGCCGCGCGCAAGCCGCGGACGGGGTGGGTCGGCCGGCTCGACCGGTGCCAGCGCCGGCACACCCTCATCGGCTTCCCGCTTGCGGTGACGTACAAGTTTGCCGACGACCAGGGGGCGTTCCTCGCCGCCACGCTCGCCTACTACGGCTTCGTCTCGCTGTTCCCGCTGCTGCTCCTGCTGCTGTCGATCTCCGGGTTCGTGCTGCACGGCGACCCCGGGCTGCAAGGGCACCTGCTGTCCTCGGCACTGCGCGACGTCCCGGTCATCGGCACCGAGCTGAAGAACAACCTGCACGTGGGCGGCAGCGGCATCGGTCTGGCCATCGGCCTGGTCGGCACCGTCTACGGCGCACTCGGCCTGACGCAGTCCGGACAGACCGTCTTCAACCGGATCAACTCGGTGCCGCGCAACCGCCGACCGAACCCGATCAGGTCACGCCTGCGCAGCCTGCGGCTGATCCCGATCCTCGGGACGCTGATGATCGTGAGCAGCACCCTGTCGGCGGTGCCGGTCCGCGCCTCGATCGGGCCCGTCTCGCTCGGGCCGGGCCTGCACCTGGCGGCGATCCTGGTCTCGATCGCGGTGAACATCGCGCTGTTCTCGCTGGCGTTCCGGCTGCTCACCGCCGAGCACACGCGGGTGCGCGAGATCATCGTCGGGGCGACGGTCGCCGGCGTCGCCTGGCAGGCGCTGCAGTTCGGCGGCGCCGTCTACATCACCCGCCACCTGCAGCACGCCGGCGAGGTCTACGGCGTCTTCGCGATCGTGCTCGGCTCGATCACCTGGATCTACGTCGAGGCGCTCGTCGTCGTCGTCTGCGCCGAGATCAACGTGGTGCTGCGCCGCCGGCTGTGGCCGCGGGCGCTCCTGACGCCGTTCACCGACGACGTCGACCTGACCCCGGCAGACCGACGGGCGTACGCGGGCTATGCCCGGGCGGAGCGGTTCAAGGGGTACGAGCGGATCCACGTCGACTTCGACGGGATCCCGGCCGAGCCGCCCACCGGCGTCCTCGAGGCGATCGACGACGAGGACTGCCCGCCGCGCTAGTCGTGCTGGTCGTTGAGCTTGCCGCGCAGCTGCAGGACCGCCTTGGTGTGCATCTGGCAGATGCGGCTCTCGGTCACGCCGAGCACCTGGCCGATCTCGGCGAGCGTGAGGCCCTCGTAGTAGTAGAGCGTGACGACGATCTTCTCGCGCTCACCCAGGTCGTTGATCGCCCGCGCGAGCAGGACCTTGGTCTCCTCGCCCTCGAACGCCATGACCGGGTCTTCGGCCTTGGTGTCCTCGAGGGTGTCGACCAGGCTGACCTTGTCACCGCGCTCGCTGGAGGAACCGAGCAGCTCGTCGAGGGCGACGACGTTGACGAAGCTCACCTGGTTGAAGATCGCGTGCAGCTCGTTCATGCCGATGCCCAGCTCGGCGGCGACCTCGGGCTCGGTCGGCGTGCGGTGCAGCTTCGCCTCGAGCGTCGCGTACGCCTTCTCGACGTCGCGGGCCTTGGAGCGGACCGACCGCGGGATCCAGTCGATGGAGCGGAGCTCGTCGATGATCGCGCCCTTGATGCGGGCGATCGCGTAGGTCTCGAACTTGATCGCACGCTCGAGGTCGAACTTCTCGATCGCGTCGATGAGCCCGAAGATGCCGTACGAGACGAGGTCGGCCTGCTCGATGTTCGGCGGCAGGCCGGTGCCGACGCGGCCGGCGACGTACTTCACCAGCGGGGAGTAGTGCAGGATCAGCTGCTCGCGGTAGCGGTTCTCGCCCGAGTCCTTGAAGTCGCGCCAGATGACCGCGACCTTCGCGTCGGCCTCGGCGCGGGCGGCGGCCTTCTTGGCCTTCGCGGCGGCCACCGGGTCCAGCGGCGGCGCCTCGACCTCGTCCTCGAGGTCGGCATCGAGGTCGTCGTCGATCTCGGCCACGGCCTGCGGCTGCTGCTCGGCGCTCACGGGCGCTCCCGGTGCGTCGAGAAGACGGTCGGGTTCCACCACAGCGGCGCACCGAGCCTCGGGCTCGACCTCCGCGTCCGGGTGCAGGACGCGACGGACTGGTGTTCGGGCGTGACCCACGGCGCTAGCCTCCGATCGCTGCGGTTCGACCTCACCCGGTCCACTCGGCGTGATCGCCCGGGACCTGTAGCCCGTCATGCCCGTGGGTGGGCTTGCTCGTACGCGGCGCGGAGCCGCTCGGCGGTGACGTGCGTGTAGATCTGTGTCGTCCCGAGGCTAGCGTGCCCGAGCAGCTCCTGGACGGATCTCAGGTCCGCGCCGCGCTCGACGAGGTGTGTCGCGGCGCTGTGCCGGAGGCCGTGTGGCGACACGTCGCGGACGCCCGCCGCCCTCGCGCGGGCGTGCACGACGGTCCGGGCCGTACGGGCGTCGAGTCGCCCGCCCCGCAGGCCCAGCAGCAGTGCGGCGCCGCTGTGCGGGGCGGCCAGCGCCGGGCGGCCGGTGGCGAGCCAGGCCGAGAGCGCCCCCGCCGCGGGCGTGCCGTACGGGACGGCGCGCTCCTTGTCGCCCTTGCCGACGACGCGCAGCAGCCGCCGCTCGTGGTCGACGTGGTCGAGGTCGAGCCGGCAGATCTCGGAGATGCGGGCTCCGCTGGCGTAGAGCAGTTCGAGCAGCACCCGGTCGCGCAGCTCGGTGGTCGCCGGGTTCACCCGTTCGGGCGCGGGCCGTTCGGGCGCGGGCCGTTCGGGATCGAGCGCGGCGGGGTCGACCGGGGCGGGGTCAGCCGGGGCGGGCGCCCGGACGCCGGTCACGAGGCGGGTCGCCTCGTCGACGGTGAGGACGGTGGGCAGCCGGCGGTACGCGGCCGGCGCGACCAGCCGGGCGGCGGGGTCGTCTTCGCGGAGCCCCGCGGCGCGGCAGTACGAGGACCACGAGCGCGCCGCAGAGGCGCGCCGCGCGACCGAGCCCCGGGCCGCGGCTGCGCGGTGGTGGTCGGGGTCGGCGGTGCTGAGGTCGGCGAGCCAGCCCCGGAGCAGCGGCAGGTCGATGTCGCCGGGCCGCTCGACGCCGTGCTCCCGCACCGCCCAGGTGAGCAGCTGCCGGACGTCACCCCCGTACGCGCGGACGGTGTGCGGCGACCGGCCGAGGCCGTCGGTGAGGTGCCGTTCGAACGCCGCCAGCGAGCCGGCCAGGGCCGGCGGCAGCTCGGCGGTCGCGTTCACCCGGCGCACGGTGCCGCGCCGG
>CAJCIY010000193.1 GCA_903970495.1 Candidatus Melainabacteria bacterium
CCCGAGCACCCGCGTGACCCACTCCCCGGCGGCCACCGCCGACAGCGCGACCGTCCGCGCGCCGCTCGCGACCAGCGCCCGCACCGCGGCGGCGTCGAGCGGCAGCGAGGCGTGGGCGACCAGCGTCAGCGCCGGGGACAGCTCGCGCGCGGCCCGGGCGAACAGGGTCGCGGCCCGCGGGTTGTCGGCCGGGTCGCCGATCTCGGCGTACGCGACCCCCAGCTCGTCGAGCAGCCGCACCACCGCGAGGGCGTCACCGAGGCTCGGGTGGAAGCCGGTGCCCTGCACGCCGAGGCGCAGCGTGGTGTCCAGCACGAGGACGTCGGGGACGTCGGGGGTCATGATCCTTCTCCGAACAGCAGAAAGCCCCTCGTACCGACGGGTACGGAGGGGCGGGCGCGCGACCGGAGAGCGGTCAGCGCGCCTGGCGAATGATGCGGTCGGGGCCGTGCACGCCCCGACGGTCCCAGACCGCTGCCGCTCCCGTCAACGCGGGCGCGTCAGGTGAGGCGTACGGAGTTCAGGATCGTCGTCTCCAGCGCGGTGTCGTCCATCGGCAGCGCGACGCGGTAGATCGCGTAGCCCCCGATCGGGCCGGTCGCCCCCACCTGCGCGCCGGTGAGGATCACGTCGACGCCGTTGACGGCGTACCCGAGCCAGGGCTTCTCGGTGAACGCGACCGAGCGGCCACCGGGCAGCGCGACCGTCGACACGGTCCCGGGCGGACCGGACGGGTCCGGTGTCACGTCGTCGCCGCCCTTCGACGCGCAGCCGACGCAGCCCGACAGGGAGAACTCGAAGCGGGCCGTGGGGTTCGCGGGGTCGTAGAACAGGAGGTCGCTGTGGTCCGAGGGCAGCGTCGCGTTCTTCTCGACCCACCCCGCCGGGACCTCGACGCTGCCGCCGGAGAAGTCCCGGCGCTGCAACGGCTCCCCCGCGTACGAGGTCTGCACCCCGGTCCCGTCGGGCACGACGCTGGTGCCGAACTGCTCGCCGTCGATCCCCGCCGCGCCCGTCGTCCCCGTCGCCGCGGCGGTCGGCGTGCCCGTCGGGGCGGTCGCCGCCGCCGGGCACAGCTGCTCCGCGGTGAGCGCCGCGGCGCCGGCTGTCGCGGTGACCGCGGTCGTCGACGTCGAGACCTGCGTCGCGAGGTCGCCGTCGAGGCGGTAGACGGTGCGCACCAGCATGCCCACCTGGCCGCGGTGGTCGACGGTCGCGAGCAGGCCGACCCGGTTCAGCGCACCGCCCGCCGACTGGCAGGTCCACGACCACTGGTCGGAGTCGCCGCCGCCGGTGAACAGCTCGAGCGCCTGCCGGTTCGGCGTCGTCACCAGTCCCAGCGCCGGATGCGCGCCGTCGGGGTGCTCCAGGGCGACCAGCGAGTACGTCGGGCCGTTGGCGCCCGGCTCCTGCTCCAGGACGACGTCGCCGTAGCCGCTGTCGCCGATGTCGACCGCGGGCCGGGCGACCGTGTAGCCGCCCGCGGGCAGCGTCAGGGTCAGCCTCCCGACCCGCGAGCCGACGACGGTGAGCGTGGTGCCGGAGACCGACACCCGGTCGGCGCGGCCGTCGCCGTCGACGTCGCCGGCCACCGCCGGCCGGCTCGCCGGGGTGAAGGTCGTGGCGGTCGACGGCGGCGCGACCGGCCGCACGCTGGCGCGCGGCGTCGGCCGGTTGACGACCACCACGGCGGACACGGCCGCCGCGGCGGCCAGCAGCGTGACGCCGGTCGCCGCGTACGTCCGGCGCCGGCGGGAGCGGCGCCGCGCGGCGCGGGCCAGCAGCTCCTGGGACGAGCGGCGCGGGACGGTGGGCAGCGGCGCCAGCTCGGCCTCGAGCCGGGCGGCGAGCTGCTCGGGGGTGATCGTCATCAGGACTCCTCCAGCAGTCGGCCCAGCGCGGCGAGACCGCGGGAGGTGGCGGACTTGACCGCACCGACCGAGATCCCCATCGCGGCCGCGGTCTGCTTCTCGGTCTGGTCGCCGTAGTAGCGGAGCACCACGGCCTCACGCTGCCGACGGGGCAGCGCCCGCAGCGCCTGCACCACGGCGCCGCGCTCCACCTGCTCGACCGCCAGCTCCTCGGCGCTGACCGCGTCGGGCATCGGCTTCGGCTCGTGCTTCTGTGCGACGAGGCGGCGGCGCAGCGTCGAACGCGACAGGTTCACCACGGTCTGCCGCAGGTACGCCAGCACCGCGTCAGGCTCCCGCGGGGCGCCGGCGGCGAGGTGGACGCGGATCCACGCCTCCTGCACCACGTCCTCGCACGCGGTGCTGTGGTCGAGCAGCAGCGCCGCGAGGCGTATGAGGGAGCCGTAGTGCCGGACGTAGAGCACGTCGAGACCGATGTCGACGGCGGTGCCGTCGTCGGGGAGCGTCTCCGGGGTCACGTCCATGAGATGCCTGCCTCGGCCGGAAGGTTGCTTCCGGACCTGCAACGGCCCGGGGAGCGCGCGATGTCCCACGCGTTCGCCGGGCCGACGGGGCGGACCTCAGTCTCGGACGTACTCGTTCCAGTCCTTGTACTGGTCGAGCTGGCCGGTGACCGCGAGCTTGAACTGCGCGAGCAGCGTCTTGGTCACGTCGCCCGGCTTGCCGGTCCCGACCGCGCGGTCGTCGACCTCGACCAGCGGCACCATCTCGGCGGCCGTCCCGGTGAAGAACGCCTCGTCGGCGAGGTAGAGGTCGCTGCGGTTGAGCGACTGCTCCTTGATCTCGTAGCCGTGGTCGCGGGCCAGCGTCATGACCGTGTCGCGGGTGATGCCGGCGAGGGCGCCGTCGACCAGCGGCGGCGTCACCAGCGTACGGCCGTAGACCACGAAGATGTTCTCGCCGCTGCCCTCGGCGATGTGGCCCTCGGGAGTCAGCATGATCGCCTCGTCGTAGCCGGCCTTGAGGGCCTGGACCTTGGCGAGCGAGGAGTTGATGTACTGCCCGGTGCCCTTGCCGGTCGGAGGGATCGTGTTGTTGCCGATCCGCTGCCAGGAGCTGACGGCGGCGCGGCAGCCCTGCTCCTCGGCGTCGGCTCCGAGGTACGCGCCCCACGGCCAGCAGGCGATGGAGACCTTCGTCTGCGACGGCAGTGGGTTGAGGCCCATCTCGCCGTAGCCGAGGTAGAACAGCGGCCGGATGTAGCAGGACTCGACCTCGTTGACGCGGACGACCTCGCGCGTCGCCTCGACGAGCTGCCCGGCGGTGAACGCCGGCTCCATCAGGTAGAGGTGGGCGCTGCGGTAGAGCCGGGCGATGTGCTCGGTCAGCCGGAAGACCGCCGGGCCGCGGTCGGTGGCGTAGGCGCGGATGCCCTCGAAGACGCCCCAGCCGTAGTGCAGCGTGGGGTTGAGGACGTGGATGGTGGCGTCGTCCCAGTCGACGAGCTCGCCGTCCATCCAGATCTTCTTCGTCGGTGTCAGGGGCATGACCGGGATCTCCTCACCGGGGCCGCGTCGGGTCCCGTGTCGCTGTCGGATGATTGGACCACGGCGGCCGCGCACCGCGATGACGGTGGGGTTTCAGCCGTGGGACAGCGGGTCTCGCCTGCGGGGCAGTCTACGAGGTGATCTCGACGAGGGCGCGAGCGGTGCGCAGGTTGCGGGTCGTGGCCACCCCGCGCGTCCGCCGCTCCCACAGCGACTGGTTCAGCCGCGCCGTGCGCATGCCGTTCGGCAGCCAGGTGTAGATCTCCCGGCCGACGACCGCGAACCGTTCCGGCAGGTACGCCTCGGGGTCGAGCCCGTCGAGCGCGCCGCCGACCGGCTGCGCGCAGTAGGTGACGAACAGCAGGGCCTCGTCGGCCGGGTCCCCGAACGGGTTGGCCAGGACCGCCGCGGCCAGCTCGCCGTGGGTCCGCACCACCACGGGCACGTCGAGCCCGGCGTGCTCGGCGATCGCGTCGTGGAGGTCGCGGGCGACCGTCGCCTCGGCCTTACCGGAGGTGAACGCGAGGTTCCCGCTCTGCAGGTACGTCGCGGGGTCGGCATACCCGAGGCCGGTCGCGATCTCCCGCAGCAGCGGCATCTTCAGCTGGTTGTGCGCGCCGAGGTTGATGCCGCGCAGGAGGGCGGCGTACCGGGTCATCCCCGGACGACGAGGGCGTACGTGCCGAGGCTGCGGAAGCGGTCCGGTGCGACCGTGCCCGCCGACGTCGTGACGACGCCGAGCGCGCCGCCGTCGGTGTCGACCTCGACGTCGTCCACGGTGCCGAGGGCGGTCCCGTCGTCGGCGAGCACGAGCGAGCCGAGCAGCGCGCCCTTCCCGCGTACGACCCCGGCCTCGGCCGCGGTCGGCTCACGCAGGCTCGCCTCTGCGTCGATCACGACCGCGTCGCCGATGCCGGTGACGTGCTGGTGGTCGACGACGCGGGCCCGGCGGCCGCGGCCGACCTGCCAGCCGAGGATCCGTCCGACCGCGACGTCGACGATCACGCCCGCGATCGCGCCGACCTGCTCGGCGGTGTCGCGCGCGACGACCTCGGTGCCGATGAGCTGGCTCAGCGACGTCATGACAGCTGGGCCCGGAAGTCCGCGACGGCGCCGCCGAAGTCGGCGAGGTCGGTGGTGAGGAACGGCTGCACGGTCGCCGGCACGACCAGGTGCGTGCCCGACACCGCCAGCGCGTACGGCAGCGGCACCAGCTGCTCGACCGCGCCCTCGGCGGTGCCGCGCACCTGGTAGCCGACGACCTGCCCGACCTCGGCGCCGACCCCGGGACCGACCACACCGCCTCGGACGATCAGGTCGGTGACGATGCCCAGCGCGGTGCCGCCGTCGGTCAGCACCTCGTTGCCGAGCACGTTGCGGTTGCGCGGCGCCGGCTCGCCGCCCGCCGCGCCGATCGCCCCGATGTCCTCGACCGTGACCGCGTCGGTGCCGACGGCGTACACGTGGTCGAGCAGCAGCGCCGTCTTCAACGGCCCGGCGAACAGACCGCCGTGCTTGTTGAGGGTGAAGCCGGTGAGCCGGCCGTCCTCGGGTGAGTACAGGACGTCCTTGACGTCGGCGACGGCCTCGCCCGTCGCGATGCTCACGACGGGACGGTGGCTGATCTCGGTGGCGCGGAGCAGCAGCGTGACGCTCATCGGCGCGAGGTCGGCCCGGGACGCGAGGCGATCACGCCGCCCTGCCGCCGCCGGGACTGGACGAGGGCCGCGACGCCGACGAGCAGCGCCACGACCACGAGGATCACGATCAGCAGCACCCACCAGGCCATGCCGGCCGCCTACCCCGTCCCTCGCCGCTTCAGCCCGCGGCGAGGGTCGCGAGCTCGGCGCCGACCTCGCGCGTCGAGGCGGCCCGCGGCCGGGCCGCGAGGCGCGCCGCGACGGCCGCCTCGACCCTCGCCGCCGCGTCGGGCTCCCCGAGGTGGTCGAGCAGCAGCGCGGCCGACAGGACCGCGGCGGTCGGGTCCGCCGTACCGGTGCCGGCGATGTCGGGGGCGCTGCCGTGCACCGGCTCGAACATGCTGGGGTTGGTCCTGCTCACGTCCAGGTTGCCGGACGCGGCCAGCCCGATACCCCCGGCGATGGCCGCGCCGACATCGGTGAGGATGTCGCCGAACAGGTTGTCGGTGACCACGACGTCGAACCGGCCCGGGTCGGTCACGAAGAACATGCTCGCCGCGTCGACGTGCTGGTAGGCCGTCTCGACGTCGGGGAACTCCGCCGCGACCTCGTCGAAGACCCGCTTCCACAGCCCGCCCGCGTGGGTCAGGACGTTCGTCTTGTGCACCAGCGTGAGGTGCTTCCGTCGTCTGGTGGCGCGGCCGAACGCGTCGCGCACGACCCGCTCGACCCCGTACGCGGTGTTGAGGCTGACCTCCGTCGCGACCTCGTGCGGGGTGCCGGTGCGCAGCGAGCCGCCGTTGCCGACGTAGGGGCCCTCGGTGCCCTCGCGCACGCAGACCAGGTCGATCGGGGCGTCCGCGCCGAGCGGGCTGTCGACGCCGGGGAAGAGGCGTACGGGCCGCAGGTTGACGTGGTGGTCGAGGGAGAAGCGGAGCCGCAGCAGCAGCTGCCGCTCGATGATGCCGGGCTTCACGCGCGGGTCGCCGACCGCGCCGAGCAGGATCGCGTCGTGGTCGCGCAGCTCGGCCAGCACGGTGTCGGGCAGCACCTCGCCCGTACGCAGGAAGCGCTCGGCGCCGAGGTCGTAGTCGGTGGTCTCGACCTTGGGGTGCACGGCGCGCAGGACCGTGAGCGCTTCCGCGGTCACCTCCGGGCCGATGCCGTCGCCGCCGATCACCGCAAGTCGCATGCCCCCGAACCTAGCGGCGAGCGATGTGGGCCTCCGCCGAGAGTGACGTTGATGGGGCGACACACGGCGGGTCGCCTCCGCTTTCGTCACTCTCGGCACGAGGCCGACACGTGGCCGCGAGCGGCAGCGCTAGACGCGGCCGCCGCAGGAGAGCAGGGCCTGCAGCGACGCGGTGACGATGTTGCCGCTGATCCCGACACCCCAGACGACCTGGCCGTCCACGGCCGCCTCCACGTACGCGGCCGCCTGCGCGTCCTCGCCGCCGGTGAGCGCGTGCTCGGCGTAGTCCAGGACGCGGACGTCCAGACCCCACACCGGCGCCATCGCGTGCACGAGCGCCGCGATCGGGCCGTTGCCCTCGCCGCTCACCTCGACGTCGGAGCCGCCGACCGAGACGACCGCGGTGATCGCGTCGCCGTCGGTGCGGAACGACCGCAGCGGATAGCGGTAGTCGAGGTAGGTGTCGGTGAACATCGCCCAGATCTCGGCGGGCGAGACCTCGCCGCCCTCGGCGTCGGTGCGCTGCTGGATCACCCGGCTGAACTCGATCTGCGCCCGCCGCGGCACGTTGAGGCCGTGGTCGCGGGAGAGCACGTACGCGACCCCGCCCTTGCCGCTCTGGCTGTTGACGCGGATGACGGCCTCGTACGACCGGCCGACGTCCTTGGGGTCGATCGGAAGGTACGGCACCTCCCAGCGGAAGTCGTCGACCGGCACGCCGGCCTTCGCCGCGTCGGCCGCCATCGCCTCGAGGCCCTTCTTGATCGCGTCCTGGTGGCTGCCGGAGAACGCGGTGTAGACCAGGTCGCCGCCGTACGGGTGCCGCGGGTGCACGTCGATCTGGTTCGCGTACTCGACGGTACGGCGGATCTCGTCGATGTCCGAGAAGTCGATCTGCGGGTCGATGCCCTGGCTGAACAGGTTGAGCCCGAGGGTCACCAGGCAGACGTTGCCGGTGCGCTCGCCGTTGCCGAACAGGCATCCCTCTACGCGGTCGGCGCCGGCCATCACGCCGAGCTCGGCGGCGGCCACCGCGGTGCCGCGGTCGTTGTGGGGGTGCAGCGAGAGCACCGTCGCCTCACGCCGGGTCAGCGAGCGGTGGACCTGCTCGATGGAGTCGGCGTACACGTTGGGCGTCGCCATCTCCACGGTCGCGGGCAGGTTCAGCACGACGGGCCGCTCCGGCGTGGGCTGCCAGACGTCCGTGACCGCCTCGCAGACCTCGATCGCGTAGTCGAGCTCGGTCCCGGTGTACGACTCCGGGCTGTACTGCAGGAACACGTCGGAGGTGCCGAGCAGCGACTCGGCGTACTTGCTCACCCACCGCGCGCCCTGCACGGCGATGTCCTTGACGCCGTCGCGGTCCTGTCCGAACACGACCCGGCGCTGCAGCGTCGAGGTGGAGTTGTAGAGGTGCAGCAGCACCCGGTTGGCCCCGACGACCGACTGCACGGTCCGCTCGATGAGCTCCTCGCGCGCCTGCGTCAGCACCTGGATCGTGACGTCGCCGGGGACGAGGTCAGCCTCGATGAGGTGGCGGACGAAGTCGAAGTCGGTCTGGCTCGCGGCCGGGAAGCCGACCTCGATCTCCTTGTAGCCCATGCGTACGAGCAGGTCGAACATCGCGAGCTTGCGGGCGGCGTCCATCGGGTCGATGAGCGCCTGGTTGCCGTCGCGGAGGTCGACGCTGCACCAGCGCGGCGCCGCGCCGACGGACCGGTCGGGCCAGGTGCGGTCGGGCAGCGAGAACGGCGGGTACGGCGCGTAGCGGCCGAACGGCATGGGGCTGGGCTGCTGGGGTCCTGCGTAGACCTGCATGGGATCGGGGCTCTCTCGTCAGCGGTGCGCGGCCAGCGCGAACCTCCGCGACGAGGGGCCGGCCTGGTCAGGCCTCGTCGCGGCAGCTAAGAAGCAGGAGACGCGCTCGCGCGTCGACCCGTGTCACAGCCCGGTGCTCCACGGTTCTTAGGTTAGCGCGCGGCCGTCGAGGACGTCATCCACCAGCGCCGTGAAGGCCTGCGGGTCGTCGAGCCACGGGAAGTGACCGGCACCCTCGAGCTCCGCGTACGTGGCCCCGGGGATCGCCGCGGCGGCGGCGTGCGCGCAGCCCGGCGGCACGGCGAGGTCGAGCTCGCCGGCGATCACGAGCACCGGGACGTCCAGGTCGAGCGCCGGCGGCTCCCAGCCCGCGGTGTCGTTGCGCAGGGTCAGGGCGGTACGGACGTTGACCTGGCTGGCGCCGCTCTCGGCGTGCGCCTGCGCGGCCGCGTCCCACCTGCCGTACCAGAGCGGACGGGACTCGCGTTCGAGGAACGCGCGGTCGCGGGGACGGGCGTCGGGCAGCGCGCGGGCGGCCTCGACGGCGTCGGCGTACTGCGGGTCCGCGGCGCGGACCGCGAGGATCGCCTCGCGGCCCTCGAGGAAGCCGTCGAGCACCAGCGGCGGCGTGACGAGCACGACCGCGGCGGCGAGGCCGGGTTCCAGCGCGAGGGCCGTGGCCGCGATGCGGCAGCCGAAGGAGTGCGCGAGCAGCACCGGCCGCTCGAGGCCGAGCAGCGGGATCACCTCGATCAGGTCGCGGGCGAGCCGGTCGAGGGTG
>CAJCIY010000194.1 GCA_903970495.1 Candidatus Melainabacteria bacterium
CGGTCAACCCCGCTCGGTGCCCGCCACGATCGCTTCGACCGGGTCGCCTGATCACACTCCGCACGGTCCGCACGAGGCCCTGCACACTCTGGCTGCCACCGAGTCAGCGACGGCCGACCCGCCGCAGCGTGGGGATCACCCCGGGTGTGCCGCCGCTGCGGACAAGCTGGGCTGGGTTCGGCGGGGTCGGCTTCGGCGCCGGGATGGTGCCGACACCCGTGAGCTGCGGGTCGTGATGGAACTGCGGCCAGGAACCGGCCTCGCCGACCCTGCTACCCGTCGATCCTGCGATCTCGTAGTGCGTGATCGACCCGACGTTGCCGCTTCCGTATCCGGCCACGGTGATGCCCACCCTGCCATCCGGGTCTGCGGTGACCAGGGGCGTGTTCTGCGTACCAACCCCGGTCTCGATGGTCGTGACGGTCGACCCGGTACGCCCGTCGAGGAGGTAGACGCCGCTCGTGGTGCCCACCACGACGTCCTGGTACCCGCCACCGAGGTCGACGCTCGATGCACCGCCATAGATCTGGCCCGGCAGCTTGACGTGCCAGATCGCCTTTCCGGTGGCACCGTTCAGCAGGTAGACGCTTCCTGCCAGGGTGGTCTGCGCGATCTGCAGGCCGTTGTTGCCGAGCGCGTCGACGAGCGCCGGGCTCGTGCCTGTGCCGCTGTCGAGCGTGTCATGCCAGACGACGCCGCAGCGCGGATTCATGGCGATCAGGAAGTCGGTCTGTGACGCACCCGACCAGTAGGTCCCGGTTCCTGCCACGATCCCGATGCCACCCCCGGACAGGAAGCGGCCGACAGCGGGTGAGGAGTCGACCTCCTGGTTCGTGTCCAGCTCGCACACGAGGCCGGCGGCTGCCGGGCTCGAGGCCGAACCGTGGCCGGTCGGGGCGAGGATCCGGATGTGGCCGCCGTTGGTGTACTGGTGGTTGAAGGCGTTGCCTGCTGTCGAGGCCCCGCCCACCACGATGTCGTTGTGCCCGTACCCGACGTTGGCGATGGCCGGCGTCGAGAAGTTGGAGTCCGCCTGGAACCAGGGGAAGCCGCTGCGGACGGCGCCGGACGAGCCGGCCATCTCGTAGAGCTCTTGGCCGAGGTCGCCAGCCACGACGTCGTAGCTTGCCTGCAACGTCCCGACGGCCATCGAGGCCTGGACCCCCGACGCCGCCGACGAGGTCGGTGTGCGAGCCGCCACGCGATGCCACAACACGGCACCGTTAGCGTGGTACGCGAAGTACCCCCCCGCGTCCGGGTCGCCGGCGTTTCCCGAACCGACGAATACGACCGCGGCCGAGCCACTCTTGGCCACCGAAGGGGTGGAGTCGACCGGGGCGCCGGTCTTGGCCGGCCAGCCCGCGACGCGTGAGCCGTCGCGCAGGTGGTACGCGTCGACGTACCCGGCGCGGTCACCGACGACGACTGAGGGCCCGTCGCCGTCGAGCGTCACGACCGTCGGCGAGGAGAGCGCGATGGGCCGGTTGCTTCCCAGGCTCACCGACCACTGCCGGGCCGACGAGACCCGCGGCGCACCGGCAGCGGTCCCGGCCGAAGCACGAACGGGAACGAGTGAGGCGACACCGACCACGAGCATGGCCGCCGCTGCGCCGACGAGGACCGTACGGGATGGACACGGGCTCAAACGAGGCTCCTTCGCTGCGGGGCGGTCCTTGAATTTCTCGACCGTTATACGTAGATATGTAGCGCCCGGGCGGGTGACCCGCGACCTGGCCTCGCCGGCCGTACGCGAGCCCCTACGTCAGTGGGTGAGCCGCACCGTCAGCCCCACGTCGACCTCGTCGCCTGCGCCGATCCCCTGCGGCGTCCGGACCGCCGACTTGAGCGGCAGCAGGTAGCCGCCGTCCTTCGGGAACAGCGACGTCTCGAACGCCCGGCCCCCGATGGTCGCCTCGACCGGGACGACGCCCCAGCCGTACGTCGCCATCGCCGCGACCTCACGGACGTCGGCGGCCTCGGGCTCGGGCAGCGGCACGAAGTAGTACGGCGCCGGCCCGCGCCACTCGACCACGCGGCCGCGAAAGGTCAGGTCCATCAGCGGCGCGCCTCGCGGACGGCGGCGGCGCTCACGCCAGGCCCAGCAGCCCGACGGCGTTCTCCTTCAGGACCAGCGGCCGGACCGCGTCCTTGATCTCCAGCTCCGCGAAGTCGGCCAGCCACCGGTCGGGCGTGAGCACCGGGTAGTCCGAGCCGAACAGCACCTTGCGCTGCAGCAGGCCGTTGATCGCGCGGACCAGCTGGGGCGGGAAGTACCGCGGCGACCAGCCGGACAGGTCGATGAACACGTTGGCCTTGTGGGTGGCCATCGAGATCGCCGCGTCCTGCCACGGGACCGACGGATGGGCGAGCACCACGGTCAGGTCGGGAAGGTCGGCCGCGACGTCGTCGAGCAGCATCGGGTCCGACAGCCGGAGCTTGATGCCCCGGCCGCCGGGCAGCCCGGCGCCGATGCCGGTCTGCCCGGTGTGCGAGACCAGGATCAGACCGAGCTCGGCGCACACCTCGTAGAGCGGGTAGTGGGCGCGGTCGTTCGGCACGAAGTCCTGCAGCGACGGGTGGAGCTTCAGCCCGCGCGCCCCGGCGGCGGCCAGGTCGCGCAGCCGCGACACCGCCGAGGCCCCGTCGTGCGGGTCGACCGAGGCGAACGGGATCAGGACGTCGTCGTACGCGGCCGCCTCGGCGACGACGTCCTCGCTGGACAGCGCCGGGTGGCCGGTCGCGGTGTGGGCGTCGACGGTGAACACCACCGCCGCCAGGTCGCGCTCGCGGTAGTGCTCGGCGATCTCGGGCAGCGACGGCGTCCGGTTCGCGCCCGCCTTGAAGTACGCGGCGGACGCGTCGAGCAGCTGCTGGTCGAGCGAGTGGTGCCCGTGGCCGTCGGCCTCGACGTGGACATGGGTGTCGAGCGCGACCAGGCGTCCTACGTCCACTCCCACGCCGGGTCCTAGGCGGTGCGACCGCGCCGCGAGACGGCGTCGACCGTCACGGCTGCGATCAGGACGAGGGCGGTCACCATGAACTGCGCCGCGGCGCTGAGACCGAGCAGGCCCATGCCGTTGTAGATCGCCGCGATGATGACGCCGCCGAGCAGGGCGTGCACGATCTTGCCCCGGCCGCCGAAGAGGCTGGTGCCACCGATGACGGCCGCGGCCACGGCGTACAGGACGTAGTTGCCGCCGTCGATGCCGCTGGAGATCGAGTCCTGGGTCGAGAGGTAGACGATGCCGCCGAGCCCCGCGGTGAAGCTGCACAGGACGAAGGCGAAGAGCCGGATGTTGTTCAGGCTCACGCCGGCCCGGCGGGCCGCCTCGGCGTTGCCGCCGATGGCGTACAGGTAGCGCCCGAACTTCATCCGGCCGAGCAGCACCGAGTAGACGGTCAGCACCGCGAGCAGCAGCGGCACGATCCACGGCACGCCCTGGAGCTTGACGAGGGCGGACCCGCGGTTGGCGTTGCAGATCAGCAGCAGCACCACGCCGGCCACGGCGACGACGAGGATCTTGAGCACGACCAGCGACAGCGGCGGGGTGACCAGGCCGCTGGAGCGCCGGCGCTGGTTCTGCAGCAGGCTGTAGACGCCGAAGACCACGACGACCGCGATCAGGCCGATCCAGCCGGCCGCCACCGAGAGCGAACCGTTGACGATGTCGTTGAGCACCGACGGGATCGTCACGCTGATGACGCCGCCGGTCGCGTGCTTGTCCTGCTGGATCAGGTAGAGCAGGACGCCCTCGAAGCCCAGCAGACCGCCGAGGGTGACGACGAACGACGGCAGCTTGAGCCGGGTGATGAGCAGGCCCTGGACAGCCCCGATCACGGCGCACACCCCGAGACCCGCCAGACACGAGAGGAACCAGTTGACGTTGTGCGGCGGTGCGGCGAGCTCGGCCGTCACGACCGCCCCGACGCCGGCGACGTAGCCGACCGACAGGTCGATCTCACCGAGGAGCAGCACGAACACCTCGGCCATGCCGAGGGTCACGAAGATGCCGGCCTGGTCGATGAGGTTGACCAGGTTGCCGTGCGAGAGGAACTTGCCGTTCTGCGTCTGGAAGATGATCACGATGATCACCAGCCCGACCAGTACGGGCAGGGTGCCGCTCTCGCCGCTGCGGGCCCGCTTCGCGAACGCCTTGGAGTAGTCCAGGAGCGACCCGGTCACCAGCTCGTTGCTGACGGCGGGACGCTCGGCGCTGGGCATGCCCTCGTCCGGGTGGACCGGGGGGCCGTCCGGCTGGATGTCCGATGCCTCACTGGTGGTCGACATGCGCGGCAGTCCTCTCAGGCGCTCGGGTGCGAGACGGGCGCCAGCGCGCCGGTGGTGATGAGCTGCACCGCCTGCTGGGTGTCGGTGTCGGCAACCCGGACCGTACCGGCGACCCGACCGAGGTAGAGCGCGGTGATCCGGTCGGCGACCGCGAACACGTCGTTGAGGTTGTGCGAGATCAGCAGGACCGCGACGCCCTGCTGCTTGAGGCTGGTCACGAGGTTGAGCACCATCGCGGTCTGCGACACACCCAACGCCGCGGTCGGCTCGTCCATGATCACGAGCTTGGCCTTCTCCAGCACGGCGCGGGCGACCGCGACCGCCTGCCGCTGACCGCCCGACAGCGACCCGACCGGCTGCCGGATCGACCGTACGGTGGTGACCGAGAGGTCGGCCAGCGTCTTGCGGGCGGCGAGCTCCATCGACGTCTCGTCCAGCAGCGGACCGCGCATCAGCTCGCGTCCCAGGAACATGTTCTGGACGATGTCGAGGTTGTCCGACAGCGCCAGGTCCTGGTACATCGTCGCGATGCCGAGGGCGGCCGAGTCCCGGGGATGCCGGATCGTGACCGGTCTGCCCTCCCAGAACTCCTGGCCGGCGTCCGGCGCCCAGATGCCGGAGATGGTCTTGATCAGCGTCGACTTGCCGGCGCCGTTGTCGCCGACGAGCGCGACGACCTCGCCCGGGTAGATGTCGAGGTCGATGTCGGTGAGGGCCTGGACGGGGCCGAAGCTCTTGCCGACCTTCGACAGCCGCAGCAGCGGCGTGCCGGCCGGGTCGGCCGCGGTGGACGTGGTGACGGGAGCCCGGTCCGAAGACCGGGCTCCCGCGCCTGTGTCAGCTGCCACGTCAGCCGGTGATGCCCGCGGCCGTGCACTCCGCCTGGTAGGCGCTGGTGCACAGCTGCCCGGCGGTCACGAACTGGTCCGCGATGACCGTGGCGTTCATGTTCGCCGTGGTGACCCACTCGGGGACGAGGTACACCGACGGCATCGCGGTGTTGTTGTCGTTCGGGTTGGGCGTCGAGGCGTTCACGAGCGCGGCCGGCGGGGTCTGCCCGGCGCGGGCGTAGAGCGCGACGGCGGCCGCGGCCTGGGCCTCCTGGTAGATCGGCTTGTAGGCCGTCCCGCACTGGTAGCCGGACAGGATGTTCTGCAGGCCGACCAGGGTTGCGTCCTGGCCCGTGATCGGGAACGTCTTCGCCTTGATGCCCTTGTTCTTCAGGTACGTGATGATCGGCGCGCCGTTCTCGTCGTTCGGGATGATCGCCGAGTTGACGCCCGGGTGGGCCGTGTACGCCTGCTCGAACTCCGTCAGGGCCGTGGGCGGGTCCCAGGTGCCGGCCGGCGAGGCCGCGATCTTCCACGACGGGTTGGCCGAGATGACCGAGTCGTAGCCCTGCGCGAACAGCGTCGCGTTGTTGTCCGTCGGGTCGCCGACCATCTTGATGATGTCGGGCGAGGTGACGCCCTCGGCTGCGGCGCAGGTCTTGAAGCCGTTGCCGATGAGCTTGCCGACCTGCACGTTGTCGAAGCTGATGTAGTACGAGCCCGCCGTGATGCGGTCGTAGTCGATGACCGCGACGCCGTGCTGCTTGGCGTACGCGGCGACCCGCTCGCCGGTGCCGGCGTCCTCGGGGTCGATGAGCAGGACCGTGGCGCCGTTCGTGATGTCGGCCTCGGCGTCGGTCACGAAGGTGGTGTCGCTCTTCTGCGCGTTCTTGACGCTGATCTGCGACGAGCTCAGGCCGGCGGCCTCGAACGCCTTGGTGAGGTACGGCTGGTCGAACTCGACGTACCGGGCGGAGGAGGTGGTGTCCGGGAGGATCACGCCGACGTTGCCCTTGCCGGCCGCGGCCAACGACGTGAGCTGCGACATCGCGGAGAAGTCACGGGTGAAGGAGCTCACGGAGATGCTCGGCGAGGACGACGAGCCGGAGGCGGAGCCCGCCGCGGTGGACGAGGGCGACGTGCTGGTGCTCTTGGAGCTACCGCACGCTGCGGCCGCGAGGCCGACGGTGAGGAGCGCGACCGCGGACACGGTGGCGCGCTTGTGGGTCTGCAATCCGAACAGAGCCAAGGTGATCCTCCTGTGGGGACGCTCCGCCGACATCGGTGTCGGTGGCGGACGCAGGTTTCCTGCGCCTGTCCGGACTGTAGGGCTGCCGAGCGTGAACGCCCCGTGAACAAACGCCCGCCGGCAGAAACAAATCGTTAACGTTGTGACGGATCGGTAACGTCGGTGCGGCCGCCGGCCGAGGGTCAGTCCCCGACGAACCGGTAGCCGGCCCGCGGCTGGGTGACGATCAGCGGCGGCGCCCCCTCGACCTCGAGCTTCGCGCGCAGCCGGCGGACGTAGACCCGGACGTACTCGGTCTCGGTCTGGTAGCCGGTCCCCCACACCCGCCGCAGCAGATGGGCGTGGCTCAGCAGGCTGCCGCGGTTGACCGCCAGCTCCCGCAGCAGGGCGAACTCGGTCGGGGTCAGGTGCACGTCGGCGCCGCCCCGCGTGACGCGACGCCGGGCCAGGTCGATCTCGACGTCGCCGACCGCGATGACCGAGGTGGCCGGCTCGGTCGCCGCGACGGGGCGGCTGCGGCGCAGCGTCGCGGTGATGCGGGCGAGCAGCTCCTCGATGCTGAACGGCTTGGTCATGTAGTCGTCGGCGCCGACGTTGAGCGCCCCGACCTTGTCGCGCTCGGCCCGACGCGCGGAGACGACGATGATGCCCACCGTCGAGCGCTCCCGCAGCAGCCGGCAGAGCTCCATGCCGTCGATGCCGGGCAGCATCAGGTCGAGCAGGACGACGTCGGGGCGGGCGCTCTCGACCAGCTGCAGCGCACGCAGCCCGTCGGTGGAGACCAGCACCTCGAACCCGCGTACGGACAGGTTGGACCGGATCAGGTCGACGATGTTGGGGTCGTCCTCGACCAGCAGGACGCGCGTCCGGTCAGCCATCCCCGACCGCCAGCAGCGG
>CAJCIY010000195.1 GCA_903970495.1 Candidatus Melainabacteria bacterium
CAGGTCGCGCTCGACGCCGCGGCCGACACCGCCGGTGCCGTCGACCCCACGCTGGGCCAGGCGCTGGTGGACTGCGGCTACGACGTCGACCTCGCGCAGCTGCCCGCCGCGCGGCCCGGCCACATCATCGTCCGGCCCCGCGCCCGCTGGGCCGCCGTACGCCTCCAGGACGGCGTCGTCACGATGCCTCCCGGCCTGCGGCTCGACCTCGGCGCGACCGCGAAGGCGTACGCCGCCGACCGGGCCGCCGACGCCATCAGCGGCGCGCTCGGCTGCGGCGTGCTCGTCTCGCTCGGCGGCGACGTCGCCGCCCGCGGCGAGCCACCGGCGGGCGGCTGGACGATCCGGGTGCAGGACCGGCCGCAGCCGCTGGCGGAGCAGCCCGACGGCCCGTCGCAGCTCGTCGGGATCGCCGGCGGTGGGCTTGCGACCTCGAGCACGGCCGCGCGCCGGTGGAAGGTCGGGGCCGCCGAGTGCCACCACCTGCTCGACCCGTGGACCGGCATGCCGGCGGTCACGCCGTGGCGCACGGTCTCGGCCGCCGCCCCGACCTGCCTGTCGGCCAACGTCGCGACGACGGCGGCCATCGTGCTGGCCGAGCGCGGGCTGGCCGACCTCCGCACCCGCGGCCTGGCGGCCCGGCTGGTCGCGACCGACGGCACCGTCACCCGGCTCGGCGGCTGGCCGGCATGAGCGAGATCGACCTCTGGTACACGGCCCGCGGCACCGGTGTCGCAATGCTCTCGGTCTTCACGGCCGCCCTCGTCCTCGGCGTGCTGACCCGCGGCGGCCGTTCGCTCCCCGGCCTGCCGCGGTTCGCGGTGGCCGGCCTGCACCGCAACCTCGCGCTGCTCGGCCTGACGTTCCTCGCCGTCCACGTCACGACGGTGGTGCTCGACCCGTACTCGCGGGTGGGTGTGCTCGCGGTCCTGGTGCCGTTCACCGCGCACTACCGGCCGCTGTGGGTCGGCCTCGGCACTGTCGCCCTCGACCTGTTCCTCGCCGTCGCCGTGACCAGCCTGCTGCGCCACCGGCTCGGCCGGCGGTCCTGGAAGGCGGTCCACCTGCTCGCGTACGCGGCGTGGCCGGTAGCCCTGCTGCACGGGGCGTTCTCGGGGACCGACAACACGACCGGCTGGATGCTGCTGGTCGACGCGGTCGCCGCCGCCGCCGTGCTCACCGCCGTCGGCTGGCGGCTCGCGGGCTCGCCCCGCTGGCGACACGCCGTCGCGCGGTCGGCATGACCGCGGCACTCGCCGCCCCGCTGCTGCTGACCGGCGACGACCCCTCCTACCGGGAGCATCTCGCCCGGTACGGGCAGGTGCCGGAGCTGCCGCACGGCGTGCTCCGCGACCGGGCCCGGGCGGTCGACCTCCGCGGTCGCGGTGGCGCCGCGTTCCCGGCCTGGCGCAAGATCGCGGGCACCCCGCAGGGGGCGATCGTCGTCGGCAACGGCGCCGAGGGGGAGCCGCTGTCCGCCAAGGACCGGACGCTGCTCACCGCGGCGCCGCACCGGGTGGTGGACGGCCTGGTCGCGGTGGCGCGTGCCGTCCGCGCCGGCCGGGTCGCGCTGGTCGCGGCTGAGGGACCGGCGTACGAGGCCGCGGTGCGCGCCGTCGCCGAACGGCAGGTGCCGGTCGACGTGGTCGCCGCGCCGCGCCGCTTCGTCGCCGGCCAGGAGACCGCGGTGGTGAACCTGCTGCGCAGCGGCACCGCGCTGCCGACGACCGGCCGCCCGCCGTCGCTGGTGCTCAACGTCGAGACGCTGGCGCACCTCGGCCTCCTCGCCCGCGACCCCCGGGCGTTCGAGGGCATCGGCTCGCCGGTCGAGCCGGGCACCCGGCTGCACACCGTCAGCGTCGCCGGGCAGGGCGAGCTGCGGGTCGTCGAGGTCCCCACCGGGACACCGACCGACGAGGTGCTGCGGCTCGCCGGCGTCGACCCGGCGTCGACGGCCGCGGTGCTGGTCGGCGGCTACCACGGCTCCTGGTCGCCGACCGCGCCGCCCGGGGCGGGTGTCCTCGTCGCGCTGCCCGTCGGGGTGTGCCCCCTCGGCTGGGTCGGCGGCGTCCTCGCGTACCTCGCCGCGGAGAGCGCCGGGCAGTGCGGGCCGTGCGTCAACGGACTGCCCGCGCTGGCCGCTGCCTTCCGCGACCTGCTGGCCGGGCGCGGCATCGCGCGCGTCCAGGAGCTGGTCGGCCTGGTCGAGGGGCGCGGCGGCTGCCACCACCCCGACGGCACCGCCCGGCTGGTCCGCTCGACGCTGACGACGTTCGCGGCGGAGCTCGAGGCCCACGCCCGCGGCGGCTGCGCCACAGGGCGGCGGGGATGACGCGTACGGGGGTCGAGCCGGCGGTCCACGTCGCCGTCGACCGGATCGCGTGCGACGGCCGGGGGCTGTGCGCCGAGCTGCTGCCCGAGCGCATCCGCCTCGACGAGTGGGGCTACCCGGTGCTCGACCCGACACCGCTCTCCGGCGCCGACCGGCGGCACGCCCGACGCGCGGTGCGGCTGTGCCCACGACTGGCGCTCCGGCTGGTTTCGGAGATCCCTACTCACGGGTAACAAGCAGTTCGACCGAACCCGGTTCGGCGGGTCGCCCGGCGAGGCGGCACACTGGGCCGGACAACCAGCGGACACCGACGTCGCGCAGCCGTACTCCCGGCGGTCGCGACCCGTGCGTGGAGGTAGGCAGTGCCGATGAACATCGTCGTCTGCGTGAAGCAGGTCCCGGACACCTGGGCCGAGCGCACGCTGAACGCGTCCGACAAGACGCTCGACCGCGCCAAGGTCGACACCGTCATGAACGAGATCGACGAGTACGCCGTCGAGGAGGCCATCCGTCTCAAGGAGGCCCACGGCGGCGAGGTCACGATCGTGACGATGGGCCCCGACCGCGCACTGGACACCATCCGCAAGGCGCTGTCGATGGGCGCGGACAAGGCGGTGCTGCTCTCCGACGAGGCGCTGCACGGCTCCTGCGTGATGCAGACGTCCGACGCGCTCGCCAAGGTCATCGGCACCCTGGAGTACGACCTGGTCATCTGCGGCTCCGAGGCGACCGACTCGCGGCTGTCGGTGATGGCACCGCTGCTCGCCGAGCGGCTCGGCCTCCCGCAGCTCTCGCTGGCCCGCAAGGTCACGGTCGAGCCCGGGTCCTCGGTCACGATCGAACGGCAGACCGAGAACGGCTACACGGTCGTGACCTCGGCCCTGCCCGCCGTCGTGTCCGTCGTCGAGAAGATCAACGAGCCGCGGTACCCGTCGTTCAAGGGGATCATGGCCGCGAAGTCGAAGCCGACCACGACGCTGACCGCGGCCGACGCGGGTCTCGAGGGTGAGCTCGGCCTGGCCGGTGCCACCTCGCAGGTCGACGAGTTCACGCCGCGGCCGCCCCGCTCCGGCGGCGAGATCGTAAAGAACGAGGGCGACGGCGGCACGAAGGTCGCCGACTTCCTCGTGTCGCAGAAGCTCATCTGAGGAAGGGAACGACACATGGCTGAGGTCCTCGTCCTCGTCGAGCACGCTGACGGCGAGATCAAGAAGGTCACCAACGAGCTGCTGACGCTCGCGCGCACCCTGGGAGAGCCGTCCGCGGTGCTGCTCGGCGGCAGCGTCGCGTCGCTCGCCGAGAAGCTCGGGGAGTACGGCGCGCAGAAGGTCTACGTCGCAGAGTCCGCCGACCTCGACGACTACCTGGTCGCCCCGAAGGCCGAGGTGCTGGCGCAGATCGTCGCCGACACCTCGCCCACCGCGGTGCTGGTGGCGTCGTCGGCCGAGGGCAAGGAGGTCGCCGCGCGCGCGGCGCTCCGCAGCGGCTCCGGTCTCATCACCGACGCGGTCGGGGTCTCCTCCGACGGCGAGACCACCCAGGGCATCTTCGGTGGCGCCATCGCCGTCCAGGCGAAGGTGACGAAGGGCATCCCGTTCATCACGGTGCGGCCCAACTCGACCGCCGCGGAGCCGGCCTCCGGCGCGGCCGAGGTCGTCACCGTGACGCCGAACATCAGCGACGCCGCGAAGGGCGCCAAGGTGACCGAGCGCGTCGTCGAGGCCAAGGGCGGCCGCCCCGACCTCGCCGAGGCTGCGGTCGTCGTGTCCGGTGGCCGGGGTCTGGGCGGTGCCGAGCACTTCGACCTCATCGAGAAGCTCGCGGACTCGCTCGACGCCGCGGTCGGTGCCTCGCGCGCCGCGACCGACGCCGGCTGGTACCCGCACCAGAACCAGGTCGGCCAGACCGGCAAGACCGTCTCGCCGCAGCTCTACATCGCGGTCGGCATCTCCGGGGCGATCCAGCACCGCGCCGGCATGCAGACCTCGAAGACCATCGTGGCGATCAACAAGGACCCCGAGGCGCCGATCTTCGAGCTCGCCGACTTCGGGATGGTGGGCGACCTGTTCGACGTCGTCCCGCAGCTCACCGACGAGATCACCAAGCGCAAGTAGTACGCGCTCTGCCGCTTTCGCCGTCACCGCTCGGGTTGCGTCGCTCCGCCGGCGGCGGTCTGCGGCGCTCCTGAGCGGTGGTACTCGTCGCGGTGCGGTGACGAGCCGGCTCGCGCCCTAAGGTCGTCCGATGGCCACGAGCTGGGACCGGCGGACGGCGGCGGAGCAGAAGGCGGCCGCCGACGCCGGGCTCCGGTCGCAGGTGGTCGACCGCCTGGCCCGCTTCTCGCCGTACTGGCGCGAGACGGTCCGCGGTGCCGGGGTCCGCGCCGCCGACCTGCACGGCGTCGCCGACCTGGTCCTGGTGCCCGCGGTGGGGGAGCGCGACCTGTGCTCCGACGGCGACCCGGCCGCCGCCGCGCGGCTGGTGCTGCAGGTCGGTGAGGACGGGCTCGCCGCGCACGCCACCGACGGCGCCGGCTTCCGGCGGCTGCTCGGCCAGCGCCTCACCTCGCCGGCCCGCTACCGCCGGGACTCACCGGCACCAGCGGCCTGTTCTCCTTCGTGGTCGACGAGAGCATCGACATCCCGGTCTTCTGCGACGCCCTGGAGCTGTTCAAGCTCGGCGTCAGCTGGGGTGGCCACGAAAGCCTCGTCGTGCCGGCCCTGGTGACGCGCGTTCAGGCCGCCGGGCCCAATTCGGCGGTCGACTTCGGCGTGTCGGAGCGGATGATCCGGCTGCATGTCGGTCTCGAAGGCACCGGGACGCTCTGGGCCGATCTTGCCCAGGCTCTCGAAACCGCGACGCGCCGATAGGACCCGGAGAGGTTCGACGTTCAACCCACCCCACGGAGGAATCGCACCATGCTGAAACGCCTGCTCCTCAGCGCCACCGCCGGCCTGCTCCTCGCGGGTTCGGCGGCCCGCGCCGACACTACGCTGAAACTCGTCGAGGTGATCACCAGCCCCGAGCGGACCGACACGCTGAAGACGATCGTGGCCGGGTTCGAGAAGAGCCATCCCGGCGTCCATGTGGCGATCACGTCGCTCGCCTGGGGCTCGGCCTTTGAGAAATTCGCCACCATGGTGTCGGCCGGCGATACGCCCGATGTCGTCGAGATGCCGGACCGCTGGCTGTCGCTCTATGCCAACAGCGGCCGGCTCGAGAGCCTCGAGCCCTATCTCGCCAAGTGGGACCAGACGGCGGGCCTCAACGACCGCACCCTGGAACTCGGGCGCTATGTCGACAAGACCGCTTACATGCTCCCCTACGGCTTCTATCTCCGGGCTTTGTTCTACAACAAAGTGCTGTTCAAACAGGCCGGTATTGCCGAGCCACCGAAGACGCTGGACGATTTCGCCGCCGACGCCAAGAAGATCTCGGCGCTGCCCGGCAAGTCCGGTTACTGCCTGCGCGGTGGCCCCGGCGGCCTGAACGGCTGGATGATGTTCGACGCCACGACGGCCGGCTCGGCGGATTTCTTCAAGCCCGACGGCACCTCGACGCTGTCAGATCCGGCCTGGATCAAGGGAACGCAGTTCCTCGTCGACCTCTACACCAGCGGCGGCGCCCCCAAGGATAGTGTCAACTGGGGCTTCAACGAAATCGTGGCCGGCTTCTACTCGGGCACCTGCGCCATGCTCGACCAGGATCCCGACGCGCTGATCGCCATCGCGCAGCGCATGAAGCCCGAGGAGTTCGGCGTGACTTCGATGCCGAAGGGTCCGGCGGGCCGCGCCTATCCGACGCTCGGCTATGCGGGCTGGTCGATGTTCGCAACCAGCACCAACAAGGATCTGAGCTGGCAGTTGATCTCGACCCTCGACGGCCCGGTCGGTAACATCGCCTGGAACAAGCGCACCGGCGCGCTGCCGATCTACAAGTC
>CAJCIY010000196.1 GCA_903970495.1 Candidatus Melainabacteria bacterium
GCAACCGTGACGCGACGATCCCGACGCCGCGCGGGCCGATGGCCGGGATGGGAGCCCTCGCCGCCTTCGTCGCCCTCGCCGCCGGTCGCGAGCCGCTGGTGGCCGGGAAGCCCGAGACGACCCTCCACGCCGAGTCGGTGCGCCGGAGCGAGGCCCGGCGACCACTGGTCGTGGGCGACCGTCTCGACACCGACATCGAGGGCGCGCGCCGAGCCGGCACACCGGGTCTGCTCGTCCTGACCGGCGTCGCGGATCTCCGCACCCTTGCCGGAGCAGCCCCCCACGAGCGGCCGGATCTCCTGGCGCCCGACCTGCGCGGCCTGCTCGTCGAGCACCCCCCGGCGAGGTCAGGCCGCTGCCGGGACGCCCGGTCGCGGGTGGTCGACGGTCGACTGGAGATCGACGCCGGACACGGCATCGACGCGGTCCGTGCGGCCGTGACCGCGGCGTGGGCCGCGGCCGACGCCGGTCGCCCGCCGAGCGACCTCGCCGCGCTGGACCGGCTGCTCGGCTGACGGTCCGCGCGGCGTCAGAGCAGTGTGCGGAGCCGGAGCAGGTCGGGCAGGCTCGCGTCGATCTTCAGCCGCCCGGTCGCCCAGGCGGTCCCGGCGCCGAGCCGCCCGTCGGTCAGCGCCACGAGGTCGTCACCGCTGCAGCGCAGCTTCAGCTGCGCCTTCCCCGCGGCGTCCGCGCTGGGCGCGGCCTCGACGTCGACCAGCTCCCCGTCGACGAGGCGGCCGCTGAAGCCGGTGTCCAGGTCGCTGAGCCACAGCGACAGGGTGCGGTCGGCCGCGTGCTTGCTGCGGGTGTCCTGATCGACCTCCGCCAGTCGGGCTGCCAGCTTCGACAGCGCCGTACGGCACTCCTCGACCGTGGCCACGCCCGGATCCTCGCTCTCGCCTGTACGGGGGAGACGGCCTGCTGCAAGACCGCCCGCGACACCTTAGCCACGCGAGCAGGCGGCGAGGGGGCGCGGGGACCGCTAGCGTGCGCCCAGCAGCTACCCCAAGGCGAGGAGCAGGCATGGCCGCCGAGTCGGTACGGACGTACCTCGAGCTGATCGCGGGCGTGGGCACGATGACCCGCAAGCGTGCGCAGGCCATCGCCACCACGCTCGTCAGCAGCGGCGGCGCCACCGCCGAGCAGGTGGGCGCGCTCGCCGACGACCTGGTCAGCACGAGCCGCGCCAACCGCGAAGCGGTCGCCGCCCTCGTACGCCTGGAGGTCGAGCGCGCACTCGGACGGCTGGGCCTCGCCACCTCCGAGGAGGTACGTGCCCTGGCGGCCCGCCTCGCCGCCGTCGAGGGCGCGGCCCGCGCCGCCGGCGGTCCCGGCGCGCGGCCGGCCACGACGCCCGCTGCCGCGGCCAAGACCCCCGCGGCGGCCAAGAGCGCTGCGGCCACGAAGGCCACGAAGTCCGCTGCCGGGAAGACCGCGAAGAAGACCGCGCCGAAGAAGTCGTCCGCCTCGTGAGCGAGCTGAGCGAGCAGGGCCACGCCACGAGCGCCGCGCCAGCAGGCGACGGGCTGGCAGGTGACGGGCCGGCGAGCGACGGGCTGGCGAGCCCGCCCGAGGACCTCGCCGCCCGGGTACGCCTGCTGGAGGCCGTCGAGACCGAGCTCCGCGAGCGGCTGGGGCGCCTGGAGCAGCGGTGAGTGTGTCCGCGCGACTGGACGTGGAGCTCGTGCGCCGCGGCCTGGCGCCGAGCCGTACCCGCGCCGCCGCGCTCGTCGGCGACGGCCGCGTCCGGGTCGACGACGCGATCGTCCGCCGGCCGGCTGCACCGGTCCGCCCCGACGCGCGGCTGGAGCTGGTCCCCGCCGTCCGGCCCGACTACGTCTCCCGTGCCGGCCTCAAGCTGCGCGCGGCGCTCGACGCCTTCGCGCTGCCCGTGGCCGGCCTGGCGTGCCTCGACGCCGGTGCCTCGACCGGTGGCTTTACCGACGTGCTGCTGCGCGCCGGCGCCGCCCACGTGGATGCGGTCGACGTCGGTCACGGCCAGCTCCACCCCGACCTCGCCGCCGACCCGCGGGTCACCGCGTACGAGGGGCTGAACGTCCGGTCGATCACCCCGGAGGTGCTCGGCCACACCGTCGACCTCACCGTCGCGGACCTGTCCTTCATCCCGTTGCCGCTGGTGCTGCCGGCGCTGGCGGCCTGCACCGACGGTCCGCTGGTCCTGCTGGTCAAGCCGCAGTTCGAGGTCGGGCGGGAGCAGCTCGGCAACCACGGCGTGGTCCTCGACCCCGCGCTGCGGCGGCACGCGGTCGCGGGGGTCGTCCTCACCGCCCGCAACCTCGGGCTCGCGGTCCGCGGCGCCGTCCCCTCGCCGGTGACCGGCCAGCAGGGCAACGTCGAGGCGCTGCTGTGGCTCGAGCGCGGCGCGGGTGGTCTGTCGGCCGACGAGGCGGCCGGTGCCGCCTTCGACGTGCGAGGCTGAGCCGGTGAGGCGCGTCCTGCTCGTCACCCACACCGGCCGCGCCGAGGCACGCGCCGCGGCCGAGCGCGCCTCGCGACTGCTGGCTGCCGCCGGGGTCGAGGTCGTGGCCGTGCCCGACGAGATCCCGGTCCCGGGCGGCGACCTCGGGGTCGTCGACGGCCCGGACGCCGCCCGCGGCTGCGAGCTGGTGCTGGTGCTCGGCGGTGACGGGTCGCTGCTGCGCGGCGCGGAGCTGGCCCGCAGTGCCGACATCCCGCTGCTCGGCGTCAACCTCGGCCACGTCGGCTTCCTCGCCGAGGCGGAGCCCGGCGACCTCGACGACACCGTCACCCGGGTCCTCGACGGCGACTACGCCGTGGAGGAGCGGATGACCCTCGACGTGCAGGTCAGCTCCGAGGGCCGCCCCGTCGAGCGCGGCTGGGCGCTCAACGACGCGGTCGTGGCGAAGGCCGACCGCAGCCGCATGCTCGACTGCGTCGTCGCCGTCGACGACCGGCCCGTCACGCAGTTCGGCTGCGACGCCGTCGTCTGCGCCACGCCGACCGGATCCACTGCGTACGCCTTCTCCGGCGGCGGCCCGATCGTCTGGCCGGAGGTCGACGCCCTGCTGGTGGTCCCGATCAGCGCCCACGCGCTGTTCTCGCGGCCGCTGGTGACCAGCCCGACGAGCACGATCGACATCGACGTGCTGCCGCGGCGCGACGAGCCCGCCCGCGTACGCCTGTGGTGCGACGGCCGCCGGCTGCTGGACCTGCCGCCCGACGCCCGCGTGACGGTGACCCGCGGCACTCAGCCGGTCCGCCTGGCCCGCCTGCGGGAACGGCCGTTCGGGGACCGGCTGGTCGCCAAGTTCGCCCTCCCGGTCGAGGGGTGGCGCGGGGCCGACGGGCTCGAGGCACCCTAGGCTCGGACCCGTGCTCGAGGAGCTGCGGATCGCCGACCTGGGCGTGATCGCCCGGGCGACCGTCCCGTGCGGCCCGGGTCTCAGCGTGCTGACCGGCGAGACCGGGGCCGGCAAGACGATGGTCCTGACCGCGCTCGCACTCCTGCTCGGCGGCCGCGCCGACCCCGGCCTGGTACGCCCGGGCGCGGCCCGTGCCGTCGTCGAAGGGCGGTGGCGGCTGCCCGCCGGGCACCCCGCCGTCGTCGCGACGCTCGAAGCGGGCGGCGACCTCGACGACGACGGCGCGCTGGTCGTGGTCCGCACGGTGGGAGCGGAGGGCCGCAGCCGGGCCGTGCTCGGCGGCGCCGGCGTGCCGGCCTCGCTGCTCGCCGGTCTCGCCGACGAGCTGGTCGCCGTCCACGGCCAGGCCGACCAGCAGCGGCTCTCCCGGCCTGCGGTCCAGCGCGACCTCGTCGACCGGTACGCCGGGCTGGCGCCCCAGGTCGCTGCGTACCGGCTGGTGCACGACCGGCTGGTGGCGGCCCAGACCGCAGCAGCCGAGGTGACCGACCGCGCGGCCGAGCGCGCCACCGAGGCCGACGGGCTGCGGCACGGGCTCGAGGCGCTCGGCGCACTCGCCCCGGTGCCCGGCGAGGAGCAGCAGACCGCCGCCCTGGTCGCCCGGCTGACGCACGCCGAGGCGCTGGCGTCGGCGACGGCGGAGGCGTACGCCCGGCTGACCGACGGCGAGGAGGGTGACGCCCGCGCGCAGCTGGTGAGCGCCGGTCGGCTGCTGCAGCACGCGGCCGAGCTCGACCCGACCCTCACCGACCTCGCGGACCGGGTCGCCGAGCTCGCGCTGCTGGCAGGCGACGTGGCGAGCGAGCTCACCAGCTATGCCGCCGGCCTCGTCGTGGATCCCGCGGCCCTCGCCGCCGCGCACGAGCGGACGTCGGCGCTGGCCGCCGCCGTCCGCCGGTATGCGCCCGGGCAGGATGCGGCTGCGCTCGACGCCTGGTCGCGCGCCGCCATCGTCCGCCTGACCGAGCTGGACGGGGACGAGGACCGGCGGGAGCAGCTCGCCGCTGCGGTCACCGCCCTGGCCGGGGAGCGCGCCGCTCTGGCTGCGCAGCTCACCGCTTCGCGGCAGGACGCGGGCCACCGGCTCGCCGACGCGGCCGGCGCCGAGCTCGCGGGCCTGGCGATGGCCGGCGCGCGGCTCGAGGTCGAGGTCTCGCCGGCCGAACCCGGACCGTTCGGCGCCGACGTCGTGACGCTCCAGCTCGCCGCCCATCCCGGCGCGCCGCTCCGGCCGGTCGCCCGCGCTGCCTCCGGCGGCGAGCTCTCGCGGGTGATGCTCGCCCTCGAGGTGGCCCTCGCCGGCGCGGACGACGTCGCCACGATGGTGTTCGACGAGGTCGACGCCGGCGTGGGCGGCGGGGCCGCGGTCGAGGTCGGCCGTCGGCTGGCCGCCCTCGGCCACCGTCACCAGGTGCTCGTCGTCACCCACCTCCCGCAGGTGGCCGCGTTCGCCGACCACCACGTACGCGTCGTCAAGGACGCGACCGGCGACGTCACCACGAGCACCGTGACGGTGCTCGACCCGGCCGACCGCCGCGGTGAGCTGGCACGGATGCTCGGCGGCTTCGACGGCTCCGACGCGGCGCTCGGGACAGCCGCCGAGCTGCTGGCGCTCGCCCACGGGTGACGGGCGGCCGGGCCGCGCGTCCGGCCGGCGGTGACACCCTCCGGTGTTACCGTGAACGCCCGTGGACCTCCGGCGTCGCCTCGTGCGTGACGACCGAGCCCCGTCCGCCCAGATGTGACCCCATCTGGTTCCACGTCGGACCCACGGAAGCGAGCCTCTCCGGTGCCTCAGCCGCACGCCACCCGCCACATCTTCGTCACCGGCGGCGTCGCCTCCTCGCTCGGCAAGGGGCTGACCGCCTCGAGCCTCGGCCGGCTGCTGAAGGCCCGCGGACTGCGGGTGACGATGCAGAAGCTCGACCCGTACCTCAACGTCGACCCCGGGACGATGAACCCGTTCCAGCACGGCGAGGTGTTCGTGACCCGGGACGGCGCCGAGACCGACCTCGACGTCGGGCACTACGAGCGGTTCCTCGACGTCGAGCTGGTCGGTGACGCCAACGTCACGACCGGACAGGTCTACAGCCGCGTGATCGCCCGGGAACGACGCGGCGACTACCTCGGCGACACCGTCCAGGTCATCCCGCACATCACCAACGAGATCGTCGACCGGATCCGCAGCATGGCCGCCGAGGACGTCGACGTCGTCATCACCGAGATCGGCGGGACGGTCGGCGACATCGAGTCGCTCCCGTTCCTGGAGGCCGCCCGCCAGGTCCGTCATCTCATCGGTCGCGAGCACTGCTTCTTCCTGCACGTCTCGCTGGTCCCCTACCTCGGCCCGTCGGGGGAGCTGAAGACCAAGCCCACCCAGCACTCGGTGGCCGCGCTGCGCAGCATCGGCATCCAGCCCGACGCGCTGGTGCTGCGCTCGGACCGGGAGATCCCCGAGGCGCTCAAGCACAAGCTGTCGCTGATGTGCGACGTCGACCGCGAGGCGGTCGTCGCCGCCCCGGATGCGTCGTCGATCTACGAGATCCCCAAGGTGCTGCACGCCGAGGGGCTCGACGCCTACCTCGTACGCCGCCTCGGGCTGCCGTTCCGCGACGTCGACTGGACCGACTGGAACGTGCTGCTCGAGCGCGTCCACCACCCGAGCGCCGAGGCCACGATCGCCTTGGTCGGCAAGTACGTCGACCTGCCGGACGCATACCTGTCGGTCGGGGAGGCGCTGCGGGCCGGCGGCTTCGCGCACGACGCTCGCGTGGAGATCCGCTGGGTGCCCTCCGACGACTGCGCCACGCCGGTCGGCGCGGCCACCGCGCTCGCGGACGTCGACGGCGTGCTGATCCCCGGCGGGTTCGGCGTGCGGGGCATCGAGGGCAAGATCGGCGCCGTGCGCCACGCCCGCGAACGGGGGATCCCGCTGCTCGGTATCTGCCTCGGCCTGCAGTGCATGGTCATCGAGGTCGCCCGCAACCTCGCGGGGATCCCGGCGGCCAACAGCGCGGAGTTCGACCCGGCCACCCCCGACCCGGTGGTGGCCACGATGGCCGACCAGCAGGACGTGGTCGCCGGCGAGCGCGACCTGGGCGGCACCATGCGGCTGGGCGACTACCCGACCGACCTGGCCGAGGGCAGCCTCGCGGCCGAGGCCTACGGCCAGGGGCAGATCGTCGAGCGGCACCGTCACCGCTACGAGGTCGCGAACGCCTATCGCGACCGGCTGGTCGAGGCCGGCCTGCGCATCTCCGGGGTCTCCCCGGACGGCCGCCTGGTCGAGGTCGTCGAGCTGGAGCGCGAGCAGCACCCGTTCTTCGTCGGGACGCAGTACCACCCCGAGTTCACGTCGCGGCCGACGAAGGCGAACCCGATCTTCGCCAGCTTCGTCGAGGCAGCGCTGCACCGCCACGAGGAGCGGACCGGCCGGCTCCCGGTGACGCTGCCGGAGCTCACCCGCGCGTGAGCGAGCCGCGCGTCACCGCGACCGAGGCGCTGTTCGACGGGCACGTCATCGCGGTCCGACGGGACACCGTCGAGCTGCCCGACGGCAGCACCGTCCGCCGCGAGGTGGTCGACCACCCCGGCGCCGTCGGCGTGGTCGCCCTCGACGAGCAGGGCCGGGTCGCGCTCGTCGAGCAGTACCGCCATCCCGTCCGGCAGCGGCTGTGGGAGCTGCCCGCCGGCCTCCTCGACGTCGAGGGCGAACCCGCCCGCGACGCCGCCGCGCGTGAGCTGGTCGAGGAGGCGGGCCTCGAGGCGACGGACTGGTCGGTCCTCGTCGACACGCTCTCCTCACCCGGCATGACCAACGAGGCGACCCGTGTGTTCCTCGCCCGGGGGCTGTCGACCGTCGAGCGTCCTGCCGGCCACGCCGAGGAGGCCGACCTCGAGCTCAGCTGGGTGCCGCTGGCGGATGCGGTCGAGCGGGTCATCGCCGGCGAGATCCGCAACGCCATGGCTGTCGCGGGTCTGCTCGCGGCCGCCCGCGTCGTGGCCGGGTCCGCGCCCCGCCCGGTCGACGCGCCGTGGCCCGACCGGCGTACCTGATCGTCATCCGGCGCTCCTAGACTCGGCGCCGCACCTCTCTACCAGCAGCACTCTCGAAGCGGCATTCAGGCGAAGGGCGGCTCCCGTGCAGGTCGGCATCCCCACCGAGGTCAAGGACAACGAGTACCGCGTCGCGATCACCCCCGCGGGCGTGCACGAGCTCACGAACCGGGGCCACGACGTCCTGGTCCAGGCCGGCGCCGGCGTCGGATCTTCCATCACCGACGAGGAGTTCGTCGCCGCCGGCGCCCGGATGATCCCCTCCGCCGACGACGTGTGGGCGTCCTCGGACCTCGTGCTGAAGGTCAAGGAACCGGTCGCCGAGGAGTACGCACGGCTCTCGGCGCGGGAGAAGCAGACGCTGTTCACCTACCTGCACCTGGCCGCGTCGCGGCCGTGCACGGATGCGCTCGTCGCGGCGGGGAACCGCGCGGTCTCGTACGAGACGGTCCAGACCGCCGGGGGAGCGCTGCCGCTGCTCGCCCCGATGAGCGAGG